>NZ_DBMDHH010000005.1:0-47990 GCF_057433415.1 Anaerotruncus sp.
CCGGGAGGCGCTCGACCGCGCCGCCCCGGACAATCCCGTGCTGCTCTCCCACGCGTCGGGACATATGGGGGCGGTCAATTCGGCGGCGCTCCGGGAGATGGGGATCACCGCGGACACCCCCGATCCGGACGGCGGGCGGATCGGCAGGGTGGACGCCTCCCGGGAACCGGACGGCTATCTCGAGGAGACGGCGTTCATCTCCCGTTCCAACGCGGTCCCGCTGCCCTCGGAGGAGGAGCGGTTCCGCCAGATGGAGATGGCGCAGGACGCCTACCTGCGGTACGGCATCACGACGGCGCAGGACGGCTTGACCCGTCCGGCCGAGTGGGAGCTGCTGAAGGGGATGTCGGAGGCGGGGAAGCTCCGGCTCGACGTGGTGAGCTACCTCGATCAGAAGCAGTGCCCCGGGCTTCTCAGGGAGAACCCGGAGTGGTACGGCCGGTACCGCGGGAACCTGCGCATCGGCGGATATAAGATTTTCCTCGACGGCTCGCCGCAGGGACGCACCGCGTGGATGAGCGAGCCCTATGAGGGCGCGGCGGACGGCTACCGGGGCTACCCCTCCTATACCGACGAACAGCTGGAGGCCTTCGTGCGGCAGGCGGTGGACGAACGGGTGCAGCAGCTCGTGCACTGCAACGGCGACGCGGCCTGCGGACAGCTCATCGGCGCTTACCAAAAGGTCGCGGGCGGGGACCTGGGGCTTCGCCCGGTGATGATCCACGCGCAGCTCGTGCGGGAGGACCAGCTCGCCGAGATGGCGAAGCTCGGCATGATCGCCTCCTTCTTCGTGGCGCACACCTGGTTTTGGGGGGACGTGCACCTCAAGAATTTCGGCGCGGCCCGCGCCGAAAAGATCAGCCCCGCCGCGAGCGCGCTCCGGGAGGGGGTCGTCTACACCTTCCACCAGGACACGCCGGTCATCCAGCCGGATATGCTCTTCACCGTCTGGTGCGCGGTCAACCGGCGCACCAGGGCGGGCGTTGTGCTCGGCCCGGAGGAGCGGCTCTCCGTAACGGACGCGCTGCGCGGGGTCACGGCGAACGCGGCCTACCAGTATTTTGAGGAGGACCGGAAGGGGACCATCCGCGCGGGCAAGCGGGCGGATCTGGTCGTGCTCGACCGCAATCCGCTGGATGTCCCGGCGGAGGAGCTGAAAAACCTGCGGGTGCTGGCGACCATCAAGGCGGGGGAACCGCTCTATCGAAAGGAATGACAGCAAGTTGAACTACCGTGAAGAGATCGCGGCCTACCGGCCGCGCGGGGAGGAGGAGGCCGCCGACCAGGCGCTCATTCTCTCGATGATCGAACATTTTCCCGATACGGTGCTCACACGCGAATGCCTCGCGGGGCACATCACCTCGTCGGGCTTTATCGTCAATGAGACGCGCGACAAGACGCTGATGGCGTGGCACAACATCTACCGCTCGTGGGCGTGGACGGGCGGCCACGCGGACGGCGCGCCCGACCTGCTCGCGGTCGCGCTGCGGGAGGCGCGCGAGGAGACGGGCATCCTGCGGGTGTCGCCCCTCTCCCGGGAGATTGCGGGGCTGGACGTGCTGACGGTGCCGGGGCATGTGAAGCGGGGGAAATACGTCCCCACCCACCTGCACCTGTCGGTCTCCTACCTGCTGTCCGCGCCGGAGGACCAGCCGCTGGCCGTCAAGAGCGACGAGAACAGCGGGGTGCAGTGGATCCCGATCAGCGAGATCGAAAGCTACAGCAGCGAACCGGAGATGTACCCCGTCTACCGCAAGCTGGTGGAACGGATGCGAAAGCTGCCGTGAGGCTGGAGGAGATCGTAGAACCGCTGCTCGGCTGGTACGCGGAAAACGCCCGCGACCTGCCCTGGCGGCGGGAGGTCACCCCCTACCGCGTGTGGATCTCCGAGATCATGCTCCAGCAGACCCGCGTGGAGGCGGTCAAGGGGTATTTCGCGCGGTTTATCGGCGCGCTGCCCGGCCCGGCGGAGCTGGCCGCCGTCGACGAGCGGGAGCTGCTGAAGCTGTGGGAGGGACTCGGCTACTACAGCCGCGCCCGCAACCTCCAAAAGGCCGCGCGGGTGATCATGGAAACGTACGGCGGGGAACTGCCCGCCTCCCACGAGGAGCTGCTGACGCTGCCGGGCGTCGGCCCCTACACGGCCGGGGCGGTCGCGTCGATCGCGTTCGGCCTTCCCGAGCCCGCCGTGGACGGCAACGTGCTGCGGGTGCTCTCCCGGCTGACGGCGGATAACAGCGACATCGCGGACCCCGCGGTCAAGCGCGCCGCCGAACGGACGGTGCGCGGGATCATCCCCGCCGGGCGCGCGGGGGCGTTCAACCAGGCGCTCATGGAACTGGGCGCGACCGTCTGCGCGCCGAACGGCCCGCCCGCCTGCGGGCGCTGCCCGCTCGCGGGCCTCTGCGCGGCGCACGCGGCGGGAAACGAAACAGCCTATCCCGTCAAGGCCGCGAAGAAGGCGCGCCGCGTCGAGGAGCGCACCGTGCTCCTGCTCGTGCGGGACGAGCTGCTCGCGCTGCGCCGCCGCCCGGCGAAGGGGCTGCTGGCGGGGCTGTGGGAGCTGCCCAACCTGCCGGGCGCGCTCGACGGCGCCGGCGCCGTCGAGGCGGCGCGGACGCTGGGGCTGGCCCCGCTGCGGGTGGAGCCGCTCGGCCCGGCCAAGCACATCTTCACCCACATCGAGTGGCACATGACCGGCTACCGCGTCACCGTCGAGGAGGCGCAGGCGGGGGAGGGGCTCGAGTGGATCGATCCCAGGGGGCTGCGGGAGGACTATCCGCTGCCCTCCGCGTTTTCGGCCTACCTCGCGCCCTATCTCGCTGCGGGCGGGTGACGCCGCCCGGACGTCAGGAGAAATCCGATGGAAGTCCGGCGACCGGAGATGGGAGACCGCCCGTTGGGCGGTCTCTTTTTGTCAGGGAGATTTTTCAAGCGGGGTTGCCGAAACAGGGAAAATGTGCTATAATAACACCATCCTAAACTGGGGGAATGTTTCGTCCCCCTGTAAGCTGTAACCGGGACCGCCGGGCCCGCCCCGCGGCCGTGTGCGCCATGACGGATGGCCGTCTGCCGAGATTCGATTCGACAGGCGGCTTTGCGTTATTCAAAGTTTGGAAACGAATTGTCCATAATTTTTTGGTATAATAAGGTGATTCATTAAATCAATAAAAACATAAAGAGGAACAGAAAGGGAGTGTGACACATGTCGTCCAACAACCCGTATTCCGAGATTACGCAGGAAATACTGGACCTTTCCGAGCTCTGTCGGAAGGGCAGCGCCATTGACCCCGCGCTGTATGAGAAACTGGACGTGAAACGCGGCCTGCGCGACATCAACGGCAAGGGCGTGCTCGCGGGGCTCACCGAGATCTCCGAAATCCAGTCCAGCATGGTGGACGAGAGCGGCTCGACCATCCCCTGTGAGGGCAAGCTCTTCTACCACGGCATCAACATCAAGGACCTCGTCTCCGGATTCATCCGCGAAAAGCGGTTCGGTTTCGAGGAAGCCGTCTACCTGCTGCTCTTCGGGCAGCTGCCCAGCGAACGGCAGCTGAAGGATTTCTCGGCCCTGCTCGCCCGTTACCGCACGCTCCCGACCAGCTTTGTGCGCGACATCATCATGAAGGCGCCGAGCCGCGACATGATGAACACCCTCGCGCGCAGCGTGCTCACCCTCTATTCCTACGACGACCGCGCTGACGACATCAGCATCCCCAACGTGCTGCGCCAGTGCCTCCAGCTCATCGCGCTCTTCCCGCTGCTGTCGGTTTACGGCTACCAGGCCTACAACCACTACCACGAGGGACAGAGCCTCTATATCCACGCGCCCGACCCCGAGCTTTCGACGGCAGAGAACATCCTGCGCATCCTGCGCCCCGACAGCAAGTACACCGCCCTGGAGGCCCGCGTGCTCGACGTGGCGCTCGTGCTCCACGCGGAGCACGGCGGCGGCAACAACTCGACCTTCACCACCCATGTCGTCTCCTCCTCCGCGACCGACACCTATTCGGTCATCGCGGCCGCGATCGGCTCCCTCAAGGGCCCGCGGCACGGCGGCGCAAACATCAAGGTCGTCAAGATGTTCGACGACATGAAGAAGACCCTGCCCGACTGGACCGACGAGGACGCCGTGCGCGGCTACCTCAAGGCGCTGCTCAACAAGCAGGCGTTCGACCACGCGGGGCTCATCTACGGCATGGGCCACGCGGTCTACTCCCTCTCCGACCCGCGCGCCGACATCTTCCGCGCGTTCGTCAAATCGCTGTCGGAGGAGAAGGGGCTCGACAAGGAATACGAGCTCTACTCCCTCGTCGAGCGGCTCGCCCCCGAGGTCATCGGCGAGGAGCGCCGCATCTACAAAGGCGTCTCCGCCAACGTCGACTTCTACAGCGGCTTCGTCTACAGCATGCTCGACCTGCCGACCGAGCTGTTCACCCCGATCTTCGCCATCGCGCGCATCGCGGGCTGGAGCGCCCACCGCATCGAGGAACTGTGCAACGCGGGCAAGATCATCCGCCCCGCCTACCAGAGCGTGGCGCCCCGCGCCGACTACATCCCGCTGCACGAGCGGCAATAACGGAAGCCCAGAGGCCCGCCGTCCGGCGGGCCTCTTTTTTGTGCGCCGAAATCCATAAAGGCGGGGGCGGGGACGGGCCTGCGATTTGTCGATTTTGCGGGAATGGCATTTTGGGAGAAGATGTGTTAAGATAGACTGATGGAAAGAGAGGGGTACGGAATGAACCGGCAAATCAAAACCAGCGAGCTGCTTCGGCGGTTCGCTCCTTATTTTAAGAAATACCGCGGGGTGCTGGCGCTCGACCTCTTCTGCGCCTCGCTGACGACGGTGTGCGAGCTGGTGCTGCCGCTGATGGTGCGGTATATCACCGACCTCGGCATGAACGACCTGGCGAGCCTCACCGTTTCGCTCATCCTGAAGATCGGGCTGCTCTATCTGCTGCTGCGGGTGATCGACATGGCCGCCAACTACTACATGCAGAACATCGGCCACATCATGGGCGCGCACATCGAGACGGACATGCGCAGCGACCTGTTCGAGCATCTCCAGCGGCTCTCCTTCACCTATTTCGACAGCACCAAAATCGGCCAGCTGATGGCGCGTATCACGAGCGACCTGTTCGACGTGACCGAGTTCGCCCACCACTGCCCCGAGGAGTACTTTATCGCGGCGCTCAAGATCGTCGTGTCCTTCATCATCCTCGCGAACACCAACCTCTGGCTCACGCTGATCATCTTCGCGCTCATCCCGCTGATGGTCCTCTGCGCCACCTATTTTAACCAGCGGATGCGCCGCGCCTTCAAAAAGTCGCGCAACCAGATCGGCGAGCTCAACGCGCAGGTGGAGGACAGCCTGCTCGGCATCCGGGTGGTCAAATCGTTCGCCAACGAGCAGATCGAGCGGGAGAAGTTCCGCGAGGGCAACGAGGAATTCCTCGACATCAAGCGGGAGCAGTACCACTACATGGCGGGCTTCGGCAGCGTGACCCGCATCTTCGACGGCATCATGTACGCCGCCGTGATGATCGCGGGCGGGCTCTTCATGATCTACGGGCAGATCAACGCGGCCGACCTGATGGCCTACCTGCTCTATGTGACGACGCTGCTCACCACCATCCGCAGGATCGTCGAGTTCACCGAACAGTTCCAGCGCGGCATGACGGGCATCGAGCGGTTCCTTGAGGTGGTCGACGCGCCGGTGGACATCCACGACGCGCCCGGCGCGAAGGAGCTTCGGGACGTGGCGGGCGACATCGCCTTCGAGCATGTGGCCTTCCACTATTCGGACGACGACCACTGCGTGCTCTCGGACATCAACCTGCATGTGCGCCCGGGGGACAGCGTGGCCCTCGTCGGGCCGTCGGGCGGCGGCAAGACGACGCTTTGCAGCCTCATCCCGCGCTTTTACGACGTGACCGAGGGGCGCATCCTCGTCGACGGGCAGGATATCCGCGGTCTCACGCTCGAGTCCCTGCGCAAGAATATCGGCGTCGTGCAGCAGGAGGTCTACCTCTTCGCGGGCAGCGTCTTTGAAAATATCTCCTACGGCCGCCCGGGGGCGAGCCGCGAGGAGGTCGTCGAGGCGGCGAAGCTCGCGGGCGCGCACGACTTCATCATGGAGTTCCCCGACGGGTACGACACCTACGTGGGGGAGCGCGGAGTGCGCCTCTCGGGCGGGCAGAAGCAGCGGATCAGCATCGCGCGGGTCTTCCTCAAGAACCCGCCCATCCTCATCCTCGACGAGGCGACCTCCGCGCTCGACAACGAGAGCGAACGGATCGTCCAGCAGTCGCTTGAGACGCTTGCGAAGGGGCGGACCACCTTTACGATCGCCCACCGCCTGACGACCATCCGCGGCGCGCAGCTCATCCTCGTGCTGACCGAGGAGGGGATCGCCGAGCAGGGCACCCACGCCGAGCTGATGGCGAAGGGCGGGCTCTACCACCGCCTCTACAGCATGTACACCGAGATGGAATAGGCTTTTGGCGCGGAAGGATCGATGAAATGGTAAGGGATATGACGGCCGGCAGCCCGTCGAAGATCCTTGTGACCTTCGCGCTGCCCATGATCCTCGGCAACGTCTTTCAGCAGCTCTACAACATCGTGGACTCGGTGGTGGTGGGGAACTTCGTGGGCTCCGACGCGCTCGCGGCGGTCGGGGCCTCCTATCCGGTCACCTTCCTGTTCATCGCGGTCGCCACCGGCGCCTCGATCGGCTGTTCGGTGGTGATCTCGCAGTTTTACGGCGCCAAGCGGATCACCGAGATGAAATCGTCGGTCTTTACCGCGCTCACCTCGATGATGACGCTGAGCGCCCTGCTTTTGCTCGCCGGGCTGCTGCTCGCGCGCCCGCTGCTTTTGCTCATGCGCACGCCGGGCAACATCTTTTCCGACGCGGACGCCTACCTGCGCATCTATGTGGCGGCGGTGCCCTTCCTATTTCTCTACAACACCTCGACGGCCGCCTTCAACGCCCTCGGGGACAGCCGCACCCCCCTCTGGCTGCTGATGCTCTCGTCGGTGACCAACATCTTCCTCGACCTGCTCTTCGTCATCCGGTTCGGGATGGGGGTGCCGGGCGTGGCGTGGGCGACCCTCATCGCGCAGGCGCTCGCCTCCCTGCTGGCGTTTTTCGTGCTGCTGCGCCGCCTCAGGCGGATGCCGTGCGAGGGGAAGCCCCGCGTCTTTGAATGCGAGCGCCTCCGGCACATCTGCCGGGTGGCGGTGCCGTCGATCGTCCAGCAGTCGATCGTCTCGTTCGGCGCGCTCTTCGTGCAGGCGCTCGTCAACGGCTACGGCTCCGACGTGATCGCGGGCTACACCGCCGCGACCAAGATCGACAGCATCGCGATCATGCCGATGCTCAACGTCGGCAACGCCGTCTCCTCCTTCACCGCGCAGAACATCGGCGCGGCGAAGCCCGGGCGGGTGGGGAAGGGCCTGCGCGCGGCGGTCGTGATGTCGGCGGTCATCGGCGGCGCGACCACCGCCGTGCTGTGGGGGTTCGGCCCGCAGTTCGTCGGGCTCTTCGTCGATTCCTCCGCCAACGCCGCAGTGATCGCGGCGGGCGTCGAATACCTCACCGTCGTCTCCCTCTTCTACGCGGCGATGGGGATCATGTGCGATTTCAACGGCGTGCTGCGCGGCGCGGGGGACATGAAGGTGTTCATGATCGGGACGCTGGGCAATTTTTCGGCGCGCGTCGTCCTCGCCTACACGCTCGCGGCGTTTATCGGGGAGGCCGCCGTCTGGTGGTCGATCCCGATGGGCTGGACGATCGGCCTCGTCATCGCGGCCGCCCGGTTCTTTTCGGGCGGCTGGAAAACGAAATCCATCATTGAGGACGCGCCCCGCTGAAGGCGCGCCCGGACAGGAGCTCTATGCCAGCACAATCGCTTGCCGGAAAGGCGCAGCGCGCCGAGGTCCGGTCGGAATATTTCCGCTACCTCGTCCCGACGATCATCGGACAGGTGGCGCATTGCTGCTACTGCCTGGCCGACGTCTTTTTCGTCGGCATGGCGGTGGGGGAAAACGGGCTCGCGGCGCTCAACGTCGCGCTGCCCATCTTTACCGTCTACACCACCTTTTCCATCCTGATCGGCGTCGGCGCGGCGACCACGATCTCGGTCTGCCGCGGCGAGGGGGACCCCGAAAGCGGCGACCGCGTCTTTACGATGGCGGTCGTTTCGGTGCTTGCGGCCGGCGCGCTGCTCTCCGTCTTCGGGACGCTCTTCCTGCGGCAGATCGCCTGCCTCTTCGGCGCGACCGACCTGATCGTCGGGAACGTCGTCGCCTACCTGTCTCCGATCAGTCCCCTCTGCTTCGTCTATATGCTTTCGAGCGCGATGTGCGTCATCGTGCGCAGCGACGGCAATCCCCGGCTCGTGATGGTCGCGGGAGCGGCGGGCAACGCCGCCAACATCCTGCTCGACTATCTCTTCGTGATCCCGCTGGGGATGGGGACGTTCGGCGCGGGGCTTGCGACAATCATCGGCCCCTTCATCACCTGCGGGCTGCTGAGCCTGCACTTTGTCACCCGCCGTAACGAGGTGCGCTTCACCCGGCGGTTCTTCTCTCCCCGCCTCTGGTGGCGGATGGTCAAAAACGGCGCGGGCTCGGGGGTGCTTGAGACCTCGGCGGGCTTCGTCATTCTCATGTTCAACATCGTGCTCATCCGGGTGGGCGGGGAGACGGCGGTCGCGGTCTTCTCGATCATCTCCAATATCGGCTATGTGGGCAAGGGCATCTTCAACGGCATGGCGCAGGCCGCCCAGCCGATCATCTCGATCAGCTACGGCTCGGGCTGGTACGGGAGGATGAAGGCGGTCGACCGGGTCGCGGCGGCCACGGCGGTGCTCTTTTCGCTCGCGGTCTACGGGGTCATCCTGCTCTTCCCGGGGCAGATCATCGGGCTTTTCATCTCGACCGACGCGCGGGTGCTCGCCATCGGCGTGCCCGCCGTGACGCTCTACTTCCTCTCGCTGCCCTTCACCGGCGCGAACACGATCCTCATGTACTATTTCCAGTCGATCGAGCAGTCGCTCTGTACGACGGCCGTCGCACTGCTGCGCGGCATCGTGCTCGTCTACCTGGCGCTGCGGGCCTTCTCCGCGCTGTGGGGACTCAGCGGCGTGTGGCTCGCGCTTTTCGCGGCGGAGGCGCTCACCTTCGCGATCTTCTTCCCCGTCAAGCTGCGCCTCAACCGCGGGTTCCGGGAGACGGACGACGGCCCGAAGCAATCTCTGTGAGGTGGATGATATGAAAAAGCTGGTTTTTTGCCTGTGCGTTTTCCTCCTGCTGTCCGGCTGCGCCCGGCCGATGAGCATGGACACCGTCGGGAAGGAGCCGAATTTTGCCGGGGTCGTCGAAGAGGCGCGCGAGGGGAGCATCCTCGTCCGCGTCAACGAAGACGAGGAGGTCTGCCGTACCAGCGATCTCGTCAGCGTCTCGCTGGACGCGGCGCTGGAGGACAGCATGACGCACTTCAGCGTGGGGGACGCGGTGCGCGTCTACTACGACGGGACGATCGCCGAGAGCTACCCGGCGCAGGTCGACACGGTGTACGCGATCATTCTGGTGAAGCCCCCGGAGGACGGGCAGGCCCGGTGATTGCGGTCCGCGGGCGGGTGGAAAAACCGCTGGCAGAAAGAGTATGACATGTCGTGCAATTCGACAAAAAGAATCCTGCAAGATCGTACATTTTAAATCAACCCTCCAATCTTTCAAAACGGTGCATTTTCCAATTGAAAATGCTGGCGGAATCCTGTAAACTGGAAGTGTATTTTGATTGCGGAGGTGGCGGAAATGGCTCTTCTGATGGGCGAATGCGGATCATCAAGGGAGAGCTGCATCCGGCTGGCAGGCGGCCTTTTGGGGCGCGCGGCGGGCGGGTCCGCCATGCCTTCGCGGAAGTAGTGCAGGTTGCGAGCGATCGCAGCCTGTTTTTCATTTGCAGAAAACAAAATCGGAAATGGAAAGGGAAGTGTCGGAATTGGCGGACAAAAAAGTAGCGGTTATTATGGGCAGCGACAGCGACCTGCCGGTCGTCAAGGGCGCGATCGATACCCTCAAGGGGTTTGGCATCGGCGTGGAGGTCCACGTCATGAGCGCGCACCGGACCCCCGCGCTCGCGTGCGAGTTCGCGGCGTCGGCGCGCGACCACGGCTTTGCCGCGATCATCGCGGCGGCGGGCAAGGCGGCGCACCTGGCGGGTGTGCTGGCGGCGCACACGACGCTGCCGGTCATCGGCATCCCGGTCAAATCCTCCACCCTCGACGGTCTGGACGCCCTGCTCGCGACGGTGCAGATGCCCTCCGGCATCCCGGTGGCGACGGTGGCGATCGACGGCGCGCAGAACGCGGCGATCCTCGCGGCGCAGATCATCGGCGTGACCGACGCGGAGGTCGCGTACAAGCTGTCGCTCAGGAAGGAAGAGATGAAGCAGGGCGTCATCGAGAAGGACCGCAAGCTCCAGGAGCAGCTCGGCTGATCTCTCCGCCAAAATGCGCACGATCATCGGAAGATTCAAATACTTCAGGACTTTAGGAGGAAACAGAAATGGAAAAAAGGGAACAGCTCTACGAGGGAAAAGCCAAGAAGGTCTTTGCGACCGACGACCCGAACGCCTACATCGTCTCCTATAAGGACGACGCGACCGCCTTCAACGGCCAGAAGAAGGGCACCATCGCCGAAAAGGGCATCATCAACAATAAGGTCTCCAACCACCTGATGAAGATGCTCGAGGAGAACGGCATCCCCACCCACCTGATTGAGGAGCTCTCCGACCGCGAGACCCTCGTTAAAAAGGTCACGATCGTCCCGCTCGAGGTCATCGTCCGCAACATCGCGGCCGGCTCCCTCTCCAAGCGGCTCGGCCTGCCCGAGGGCAAGAAGCTCGCCAAGACGGTGCTCGAGTACAGCTACAAGGACGACGAGCTCGGCGACCCGATGATCAACGACTACCATGTGTTCGCGATGGAGCTGGCCACCCCCGAGGAGCTCAAGACGATCGCCGGCTACGCCTTCAAAATCAACGACCTGCTCGCCGCCTACCTCAAGGATCTCGGCATCGAGCTCATCGACTTCAAGCTCGAATTCGGCAAGACCCCCGACGGCCGGATCATCCTCGCCGACGAAATTTCTCCCGACACCTGCCGCTTCTGGGACAGCAAGACGGGCGAAAAGCTCGACAAGGACCGTTTCCGCCGCGACATGGGCGGCGTCGAAGGGGCGTACCACGAAGTGATGCGCCGCCTGCTCGGCGAATAAATGAGAGAGATCCACGAATTTCCGATGGAGGGAATCGATTTGTACAGCGAACTGCATGAGGAGTGCGGCGTTTTCGGCATCTACGAAAACAGCCGCACCGACGTGGCGACCAGCGCCTATTTCGCGCTTTACGCGCTCCAGCACCGCGGCCAGGAGAGCTGCGGTATCGCGGTGAATGACGACGGCGTCATCAACTGCCACAAAAACGTGGGCCTTGTGCCCGACGTCTTCAACCGGGACGTGCTCGAAAGCCTCGGGCAGGGCAATATGGCGGTGGGCCACTGCCGCTATTCGACGACGGGCAACGGCAGCGTCGTCAACGCCCAGCCGCTCGTCGTGCGCCACTGCAAGGGCACGATGGCGCTCGCCCACAACGGCAACCTCGTCAACGCCCCCGACCTGCGCCGCCAGCTCGAAATGAACGGCGCGATCTTCCACACGACCAACGACAGCGAGGTCATCAGCTATATCATCACCCGCGAGCGGCTGCTCTCCCCGAGCATCGAGGAGGCGGTCGCCAAGGCGATGTACACGCTCAAGGGGGCCTATTCGCTCATCGTCATGTCCCCCAAAAAGCTGATCGCCGCCCGCGACCCCAACGGCTTCCGGCCGCTGTGCGTCGGCAAAACGGAGAACGGCTATGCCTTCGCCTCTGAGAGCTGCGCCTTCGACAGCATCGGCGCGCAGTTTTTGCGGGATGTCGAGCCGGGCGAGATCGTGGTCGCCGAGGACGGGGAGCTCCGGAGCATCCGCACCCACTGCGGCGGCAGGAGCAGCTTCTGCGTCTTTGAATACGTCTACTTCGCGCGCCCCGACTCGGTGGTCGAGGGGGTGAGCGTCCACGAGGCGCGCCAGCGCGCCGGGCGGATCCTCTACCGCGAGCACCCGATCGAGGCGGACGTCGTCATCGGCGTGCCCGATTCGGGCCTCGACGCGGCGCTCGGCTATTCGCGCGAATCGGGCATCCCCTACGGCGTCGGCTTCATCAAGAACCGCTACGTCGGGCGCACCTTCATCCAGCCCACCCAGGGCCAGCGGGAAAACGCGGTGCGCATCAAGCTCAACGTCATCGCCGAGACGGTGAAGGACAAGCGGGTCGTGCTGATCGACGATTCGATCGTGCGCGGGACCACCTGCGGGCGGATCGTCAAGCTGCTGCGGGAGGCGGGCGCCAAGGAGGTGCACTTCGCCGTTTCCGCGCCGCCCTTCCGGAATCCCTGCTTCTTCGGCACCGACATCGACAGCCGCGACAAGCTGATCGCCTGCAGGATGACGATCCCCGAGATTGCAAAGACGATCGGCGTCGACTCCCTCCATTACCTGAGCGTCGAGGGGGTCCAGCAGATCGCCCGCGGGGCGCACTGCGGCTTCTGCGTCGGCTGCTTCACGGGCGAATACCCGATCAAGGTGCCCGACGAGACCCCTAAGGACAAGTTTGAACACAAGATCAGCGAGAAGGCCAAGCGGAGGGAACAGGCATGAACAACAGCTATTCCGAGAGCTATAAGGCGGCGGGCGTCGACGTCACCGCCGGATACAGGGCGGTCGAACTGATGAAGTCGCATGTGGCGCGCACGATGACGGGCGGCGTGCTCGGCGGTCTCGGCGGGTTCGGCGGCCTCTTCGAGCTCGATTTGGCGGGCATGCCCAACCCGGTGCTCTGCGCGGGCACCGACGGGGTCGGCACCAAGCTGAAGCTCGCCTTTTTGATGGACAGGCACGACACCGTCGGCATCGACTGCGTGGCGATGTGCGTCAACGACATCATCTGCTGCGGCGCGAAGCCGCTCGTCTTTCTCGATTACATCGCCTGCGGCAAAAACGTCCCCGAAAAGATCGCGCAGATCGTTTCGGGCGTCGCGGAGGGCTGTGTGCAGGCGGGCTGCGCGCTCACCGGCGGCGAGACCGCCGAGATGCCCGGCTTCTACCCCGAGGACGAGTACGATCTCGCGGGCTTCGCGGTGGGCGCGGTGGACAAGTCCAAAATCCTCGACAACACCACCGTCGCGGCGGGGGACGCGCTCGTCGGCATCAAGTCGAACGGCGTGCACTCCAACGGCTTCTCCCTCGTGCGCAAGGTCTTCGACGTGGAGGCCCCCGGCGTGCTCGACCGCTACTACGACGAGCTGGGCGCGACGCTCGGCGAGGCGCTGCTCGCGCCCACCCGCATCTACGTCAAGCCGGTGCTCGCCGTGATGGACGAGCTCGCCGTCAAGTCGGTCGCCCACATCACGGGCGGCGGCTTCTACGAAAACATCCCGCGCGCCCTGCCCGAGGGCAAGCGCGCCCTCATCAGCAAGCGGCTCGCGACGCCCCTGCCCCTCTTCGACATGATCCAGCGGATCGGCGGGATTTCCGAGCACGACATGTACAACACCTTCAACATGGGCACCGGCATGGTGCTCGTGGTCGATAAGGACGACGCGCAGCGCGCGGTCGAGATCCTCAACGACCACGGCGAGCGCGCCAGGGTGATCGGCTATGTCGACGACGGCGAGCGGGGGGTCGAGCTATGCTGAAACGGGTCGTGGTGCTCGTTTCGGGCGGCGGGACCAATTTGCAGGCGCTCATCGACGCGAAGGCGCGCGGAGAGCTGCCGAGCGCCGAGCTCGCCGGGGTCGTCTCCTCGAAGGAGGGGGCCTTCGCGCTCGAGCGCGCCAAAAAGTCGGGCATCCCCACCGAGGTGGTCCCGCGGAAGGCCTACGCCTCCCGCGCCGATTACGACGAGGCGATCATCGCCGCGCTCGAGCGGTTCGAGGCGGACTACGTCGTGCTGGCGGGCTTTCTCTACGTGCTGGGGGATAAGGTCGTCGAAAATTACGACCGCAGGATCATCAATGTGCATCCGGCGCTCATCCCCTCCTTCTGCGGGGACGGAATGTACGGCCTGCATGTGCACGAGGCGGCGCTCGCCTACGGCGTGAAGGTCACCGGCGCGACGGTGCACTTCGTCAACGAGGTGACCGACGGCGGGCAGATCATTTTGCAGAAGGCGGTCGACGTCCTGCCGGGCGACACCCCCGAGCGGTTACAGAGGCGCGTCATGGAGCAGGCCGAATGGGTGCTGCTCCCGAAGGCGCTGGAATTGGTATGCAGCGGACAATTGGAGGGAATGGAATGAAACAGGACATCGCAAAGCTGCTCAGAGAGAACGCCTACCCGGGCCGCGGCATCCTGCTCGGGCGCAGCGCGGACGGGAAACACGCCGTCGCCGCCTATTTCATTATGGGGCGCAGCGAGAACAGCCGCAACCGGATTTTCGTCACTGACGGGGAGGGTATCCGCACCGAGGCGTTCGACCCGGCCAAGCTCTCCGACCCGTCGCTCATCATCTATTCGCCGGTCCGGGTGCTCGGCGACACGACGATCGTCACCAACGGCGACCAGACCGACACGATCTATGACTTTCTCCAGAGGGGCGGCTCCTTCGCGGACGCCCTGCGCACCCGCACCTTTGAGCCGGACGCCCCCAACTACACCCCGCGCGTGTCGGGGCTGCTGCACGGCTTCGACTACCGCCTCTCGATCCTGAAGAGCGCGGACGGCGACCCCTCGTCGGTGCGCCGCTACTTCTTCCAGTATTGGGACCCGCGCCCGGGCGAGGGGCACTTCATCCACACCTACCGCTGCGACGGCGACCCGATCCCTTCGTTCGAGGGAGAGCCGGAGGAGGTGGCGGTCGAAGGGGATATCGACGCCTTCACCGGCACGCTCTGGGAGAATCTCAACGACGCGAACAAGGTCTCCCTTTTCGTCCGCTACATCGACGTGGCGGCGGGCACCTGCGAGACGCGCATCGTCAACAAAAACCACTGAGGAGGACGGCGGCATGGCAAAGGAACTGGAACTGAAATACGGCTGCAACCCCAACCAGAAACCCGCGCGCATCTTTATGAAGGAGGGCGAGCTGCCGGTCGAGGTCCTGAACGGCAAGCCCGGCTTCATCAACTTCCTCGACGCGTTCAACTCCTGGCAGCTCGTGCGGGAGCTGAAAGCCGCGACGGGACTTCCCAGCGCGGCGTCCTTTAAGCATGTGAGCCCCGCCGGGGCGGCGGTCGGCCTGCCCCTGAGCGAGGTGGAAAAGAGGATCTACTTTGTGGACGACCTCGAACTCAGCCCGATCGCGAGCGCTTACGCGCGCGCGCGCGGCGCCGACCGCATGTCCTCCTACGGCGACTGGGTCGCGCTCTCCGACGCCTGCGACGTGCAGACCGCCAAGCTGCTCGCGCGCGAGGTGTCCGACGGCGTCATCGCGCCCGGCTATACCGACGAGGCGCTCGAAGTGCTGAAGACCAAGCGCAAGGGCGGCTACAACGTCGTCAAAATCGACCCGGCCTACATCCCCGCGCCGGTCGAGCACAAGGACGTCTTCGGGATCACCTTTGAGCAGGGGCGCAACGAGCTCAAGATCGACAACACCCTTCTCGAGAACGTCGTCACCGACTGCAAAACCCTGCCCGACGACGCGAAGCGCGACCTTGTGATCGCGCTGATCGCGCTCAAATACACCCAGTCCAATTCGGTCTGCTACGCCAGGGGCGGCCAGTGCATCGGCATCGGCGCGGGCCAGCAGAGCCGCATCCACTGCACCCGCCTGGCGGGCAACAAGGCGGACATCTGGTGGCTGCGCCAGCATGAAAAGGTGCTGAACCTGCCCTTTAGGGCGGACATCCGCCGCCCCGACCGGGACAACACGATCGACGTGTACATCTCGGACGACTGGATGGACGTGCTGGCGGAGGGGACGTGGCAGCAGTTCTTCACCGAGCGCCCCGTCCCGCTGACGCGGGAGGAGAAGCGCGAGTGGCTCGACAGGCTCGACGGCGTTTCGCTCGGGTCGGACGCGTTCTTCCCGTTCGGCGACAACATCGAGCGCGCCCACCGTTCGGGCGTGCGCTACATCGCGCAGCCGGGCGGCTCGATCCGCGACGACAACGTGATCGAGACCTGCAATAAATATGGCATCGCCATGGCCTTCACCGGCATCCGGCTTTTCCACCACTAAGGCGCGCCGGAACTGAGATCACAACAACAGGAGGACGGCCTCATGAAGATTCTGGTAGTCGGCGGAGGCGGACGCGAACACGCGATCATCCGCAAGCTCCGCGAGAACCCCGAGGCGGAAACCATCTACTGCGCGCCCGGCAACGGCGGCATCGCCGCCGACGCGGAGTGCGTCCCCATCAAGGCGACCGACCTCGACGGGATGGTCGCGTTCGCGAAGGAGCACGCGGTCGATTTGGCGGTCGTCGCGCCCGACGACCCGCTCGCGCTCGGCATGGTCGACGCGATGAACGCCGCGGGCGTCCGCACCTTCGGACCCAACAAGGCCGCCGCCCGCATCGAGGGCAGCAAGGTCTTCGCCAAAAACCTCATGGAGAAATACGGCATCCCGACCGCGAAATACCGCACCTTTGACAGCGCCTCCGAGGCCGTCGCCTACATCGAGACGCAGAACGCCTTCCCGACCGTCGTCAAGGCGGATGGGCTGGCGCTCGGCAAAGGGGTCGTCATCGCGCGGGACCTCGCCGAGGCGAAGGACGCGGTCCGCTCGATCATGGAGGACAAGCTCTTCGGCGCGTCGGGCAACCGCATCGTCGTCGAGGAATTTTTGACCGGGCCCGAGGTGAGCGTGCTCTCCTTCTGCGACGGGGAAACGGTGGCGCCGATGATCTCGTCGATGGATCATAAGCGCGCCTTCGACGGGGACGAGGGCCCCAACACGGGCGGCATGGGCACCGTCGCGCCCAACGCCTGCTACACCCCGGAGATCGCCGCGGAGTGCATGGAGCGTATCTTCAAGCCCACCCTCGCGGCGATGCGGGCGGAGGGCTGCCCCTTCTCCGGATGCCTCTATTTCGGGCTCATGCTCACGCCGGACGGCCCGAAGGTGATCGAGTACAACTGCCGGTTCGGCGACCCCGAGACGCAGGTGGTGCTGCCGCTCCTCAAAACCGACCTGCTGGAGATCATGCTGGCGATCGACGAGCGCCGGCTCGGGGAGCTTCCGGTGGAATTTTCCGACGAAAGCGCCGCCTGCGTCGTGCTCGCGAGCGGCGGCTACCCGCTCAAGTACCAAACCGGCCTTCCCATCGAAGGGCTCGGCGCGGACGGGCAGGTCCCGGGCGCGACAGTCTACCACGCGGGCACCCGCCTTGAGGAGGGCGTCTATAAGACGGCGGGCGGCCGCGTGCTGGGGGTCACCTGCACCGCCCCGACGGCCGGGGAGGCGCTCCGAAACGCCTACCGCGCGGCGGAGGGCATCCGGTTCGAGGGGGTGCATTTCCGCCGGGACATCGGCGCGCGCAACCACAGATAACAAAAAAAGGAAGGCCGCGCGCGGCCTTCCTTTTTTGGCGCGCGGCCGCCCGCCCGCATAGACTGTAGGGGAGGTGGTGCGCATGGCGACAGGTTCGGAGGGCGTGGTCGGGGCCGCGGGGATCGAAGGGGTGTTCGTTTCGGACGCGCAGGTCAACCGCGCCGCGCGGGCGGCCGCGGAAGCCGCGGGGCAGGCCTCCTCCACGGGGGCGGCGGGCCCCTTCTCCGCGGCTTCGGGGGCGGCGGACCCAACGGGTCCCACCGGTTCCACGGGCTCCACAGGCTCCACGCGGCCCACCGGGCCGCAGGCCCAGAGCGGCCAGGGCGCGCAGTTCGTCTACGCGGCGGCGACCGTTGCGAACGTGCTCTGCGACAACCTGACGCAGACGCAGATCAACCTGCTGGCGAACTTCCTGTCGGTGGTGACCACCTGCGTCTACGCCATCCTGACGGTGGAGAACCCGACCGACGTGCTCGAAGCGTGACGAAAGTTGCACTTTTCCGCGATGCTTGCTATAATGTGTGCATTGGCTTTGCCGACGCACACATTCTTTTTTGGATTCTTTCCAAATCATGTGCAGTAAATTGCAGCTTTCCCTTCACTATATCAGTGAACCGTTTGCAAGAAAATGGTGGTAAATGAAGATGGTTGTTGACGTTACGGCGGTGCGTGAGGCCCGCCTCGGAGACAAGGATAGTTTCGCAAGGGTTTATCAGCAGATCGCTGATGACCTTTATCGTGTTGCGCTCTATTCGCTGGGCAACGCCCATGACGCGCAGGACGTGGTAAGCGAAACCTTCATCGAGGCGTTCAAGGGCATCAAGAACCTGCGGGACGACAACAGCTTCCGGCCATGGATCATGCGGATCCTTTCGATCCGCTGCAAGCGGAAGATCGGGCAGTATATTTCGGGGCGCAACGAGCTGGATATCGACGATTTCCTCGACCTCACCGAGGAAGGGGAGGGCGTGGAGGAGCACTCCACCCAAAAGCTCGCGCTCGTATCCGCGCTGGAAACCCTCACGCCGCAGGAGCGCCAGATCATCGCGCTGGCGGTGGTGCAGGGCTACACGGTGCGCGAGACTGCCGAGATCCTGGGGGCGCCGCAGGGCACCGTGAGCTCCAAGCTGCACCGGACGCTCAAAAAACTGCGCGCCCAGCTGGAAAAATAACCCGAAAGGAGTGAATGTGCGTGAAGCCCGACAGACAGGAAGAGTTGCAGGAATCGTTGGATTTTCTGCGCGGCAGATTCGAGGAACTGAATCGTGACATCAAGCTGCCACATTCACTCGACGCGGAGGTGCTACGCGCGCGGCTGGAGGAGATCGAGGAGGTCCCGGAGGAGAGATCCGGGAAGGTCATCCGGTGGCGCGCGATCGCGAGCGTCGCGGCCTGCTTTGTGGTGGTGCTCGGCGCGGTATGGTTTTTGAATTCAGGCGCGGCGAAATCCGCCGACCTGCTTAACGGCCCCGCTTTGGCGGAGGCGGAAACGGCGGAGATGCCGGAGACGGCGGCCGATATGGCCGCGGCCCCGGCGGACGCGCCGGCTGAGGCGGCCATGCCGATGCTGGCGTCCGCGGCTTCCGGCGGCGCGGAAGCGGCCTATTACGCGGCGGACTACACCGAGGTCCGCGACACGATCTACCGGCTGGCAGGGGACCGGATGCTCAAGGGCAGCTTCAGCGGAGACCTGTACCTTGCGGACGGGGCGGCACCGGAGGCGGGCGCGGTGGAAGACGCGGCCCCCGCCGCGGATGCCGGCGGGATGATCCGCAGCGCGCCCGCCGCGTTCTCCGGCACCAACGTGCAGGAGGCGGGGGTCGACGAGGCGGACATCGTCAAGACGGACGGGAAATACCTCTACAGCTACGTCTATCAGAATACGACGAGCCAATCCCCGGCGATTTTCATCGCGGATGCGCAGAAGATGACCCTGACCGCGACGATCGAGGTCGATCCCGCGATCGATGAATTCTATCTCGACGGCGACAGGCTGGTCACCGTCGGTTACAGCGCGGACGAACTCCCGGCGCCGAAACAGACGGTGGTCGAGGCGACGGACGACAGCCTTGTCGACAGGTCCGCCGCATCGGGCGACGCGGCTTCATGGAACGGCGGGAGCTGGGACGGCGGAGTGGAGATGACGGTCTACGACATTTCCGACCCGGCCGAACCGCAGGAGGTGCGCACCTTCCGGCAGGACGGCAATTACGTCTCCTCCCGCCTGATGGACGGGACCCTCTATCTCGTCAGCCGGAAATATGTCTACGCGGATCTCACCGATAAGCGCACCCCCATGAGCGACATCGTACCGGTCTGCTTCGAGAGCGGCGCCGCCGAACCCCGGCTTCTGCCCGCGGACAAAATCGCGATCGCGCCGGATTGCAGCTCCGCGGATTACGCGGTGGTTTCCGCCGTCAATGTGCGGACGGGGAAATCGGACACCCGCGCGGTGCTCGGCGGGGGAGACGGCGTCTACATGTCGGCCGACAACCTCTATGTCTATTATGACTCCTGGCGCGGGTCCGTCTCCGATTCGGAGAGCTACCGCCGCACCGGGATCGTCAAGTTCTCCGCCGGCGGCAAGCTGGACCTCATGGGGACCGCGTGGATCGACGGATACGTCGACGGGCAGTTCGCGTTCAGCGAGCTCGACGGCAACCTGCGGGTGGCCGCCACGGCGGAATATCCCGTGAAGGGCGTAAGCAACAACCTCTATGTGCTCGACAGCGGTATGCGGCAGATCGGCCGCCTCGAGGGGCTCGCGCCGGGCGAGCGCATCTATTCGGTACGCTACCTCGGCGAGATGGCCTACGTCGTGACCTTCCGGGAGACCGACCCGCTCTTCGCGATCGACCTTTCGGACCCGCGCGCGCCCAAGGTGCTCGGGCAGCTCAAGATCCCCGGATTTTCGGAGTACCTGCACCCGCTGGACGACGGGCTCCTGCTCGGCATCGGGCAGAGCGTCGACGAGCGTGGCACGGCGAACGGCGTCAAGCTCTCGATGTTCGACGTCTCCGACCCGCTTAACCCGAAGGAGCTCTACGTCTACAACTTCGGGGGCGAGGGCGTCTGGGCGGAGGCGCTGTCCAACCACAAGGCCGTCCTCTTTGACGAGGAACGCTCCCTCTTTGGGTTTGCGGTGGATACGGGCTTCGGACGGATCGTCAGCCGCTACTACGTGTTCAGCTACGGGAAGGACGCGGACGGCTTTACCCTCAAGGCGAAGATCAGCCACGACGATTTCGGACCCAACGCATTTTCCGGGGTGAACCGGGGACTCTACATCGGGAACACCCTCTATACCTTCTCGCCCGACTGGATCGTGAGCTACGACCTCGACAGCTTTACGCGCAAGGAAATCCTGCGGCTCAAATGACATTCCCAAAACGGCCGCCGCCGGCGGCTGTTTTTGGGTTTCCGCCGGGGTAAGCTCCGGCCGCGCGGGAACGATGAGAAAGAGACGGCGGGGGAACGGCGTCCGCCGTTCCCCTGCCTTTGGGAGGACCGTGAAATGCGGATTCTGGTGGACGCCGACGCCTGCCCGGTCAAGGATCAGATCGCGCGGCTTGCGAAAAAGCGGGGGATCGCCGTCGTCATGGTGATCGACAATACCCATGTCCTGAGCGACGGCTACAGCACCGTGATTACGGTGGATAAGGCGAGGGACAGCGCGGACATCAAGCTCGCGAACCTCATGGAGCGCGGGGACGTCGTCGTGACGCAGGATTTCGGCGTGGCGGCGATGGCGCTGGGCAAGGGCGCGCGCGCCCTCAACCAGAACGGGATGGTGTACGATTCGGGCAATATGGACCGGCTGCTCTTCGAGCGGCACCTGGGGCAGAAGGTGCGCCGGGCGGGGGGCAGGACGGGCACGATCAAAAAGCGCACGGCCGCGGACGACGAAGCGTTTTCCCACGCGCTGGAGACCCTGCTGGACGAATAGAGTCAAAAGACGCCCGCGAGACGCGGGCGTCTTTTATTTCCCGGGAATCCTGCCGTGGGCCGCTTTTAGACGCTGCGCACCATCCGTTCGTAGGTGCCGCGTTCCTCGATCGTTTCCCTGGAGGCGGCGACCGCGCCGTTGGCGACCGGCGCGCCCTTTTGCAGGGCTTCGAAGTCGGAGCGTTTGATGAGGTAGCCGGTCACGCGGATCACGTCGCTCTCCGACTCGTAGGTGGAGATATACTGCATGCCGACCCGGAAGGCCCCCTTGAAGACGTCGAGCACGGCGGCGGGGTTTTGGAGCGCGGTCCGGTCGAAGGGGAAGATGTCGCCGATCCCCGACGGGAAGAAGCGGTGGAACATCCCCGCCTGCCGCAGGTGGTCGTAGAGGGGGATTTCGCTGCCGATCGCGAGGCGCACGCCGGGGGTGACGCCGTTGTCGCCGACGGCGCCGACCTGCGCGTGCAGCAGGAAGCGGTGCCCGTTGACCTCGCAGTATTTGCTCTGGAAAGCGTTCACCTGCCGTTCGATCGCCTCGACGATCCGCAGGCCGAGCCGGTTGGCCTCCTCGTCCGGACCGTAGCGGCCCGGCCTGCCGCAGAGGTCCATCAGGGTGTTGACGCACTCGTTCATGCCGACCAGCCCGAACAGCCCGACGAAGCGTTCCCGCTCCAGGAACCCCTCCTTGACAAGAAAATTCGTCCGGAAGAAGGGGATCTCCTCGGCGATAAAGCGGATTTTCGCCTCCATGAACCGGCAGGCGGCGTCCACCGCCTCGGGCAGGCGCACGGAAAAGAATTCGTCGAGTCTGCGGCACCGTTCGGCGATCCGGCAGAGCCGCATGCGCGAGAGGGAGTAGGCCCCGCCGCCGACATAGAGGCCGTTGTAGCAGCTTGCGATCCCATACCGTTCCCCGATGCGGGAACGGTAATAGGGGTCATGGGCGAACGCGGGGTTCGCGCACTTCAGCGCGCTGGAGACGCATTTGACCGCGAATTCGTCAGGCGTGACCGCGGGGTCGTAGAGCAGCGTGAGATTGGGGACGGCGTTTTGCAGCTCGGGAAGCAGCTCGACGACCAGCTCCCCCGTGACGGTGGCTTCGGGGCCGATGTTGGCGTGGCAGAAGCTGTCGCTCACCGTCCGGTCGAGCGCCGTCAAAAAGAGGCGCAGCATGCCGCGCGCCTCATCGCGCGGGACCTCCCGGACGAACGGCTCGAGCATCCGGTCGATCCGTCCGATGTATACGGGATAATGGGTCACCGACGGGACATGGGAATAGAAGATCATCAGCGAGGCGAGCGCCTCCGCCAGCGTCCCGGGCGGCGGGAGGCGGAGGAACGCGCAGCCCCGCTCCATAAACCGTTCGTAGTCGGGGAGGATGTAGCGGGGGCAGAGGGGGGCGTGCCCGTCGTTGTGGTCGCAGAGAATCTCCTCCTCCACGAGCCGCTGGAAGTTGTCCGGCACGCCCGCCGGGTAGCCGCAGAGGTTTTCCGCGAACTCCGCCAGGGAAAAAACCGTCTGCATGTGCGTCTTGGTGGGGTCCTTAATGATCTCCAGGACCTGCCGCTGGATCGATTCCATTGGATCGCCGCCTTTCCGGTGATTGTTCTGTTTCCATCATAGGCCGGCGGTCCGGCAAAGAAAATGACAATTGACATCTTATCAAAAGTGTTTTATGCTGGTGACGGAAAGGGGGATATCCAATGGAATTCGCGGAGGGCCTCACGGAGCTCATGGATGCCGCCGCACGCGGGGAAGCGGGCCCCGAGCTGCTGTCCCGCTGCTGCGGGCCGGGACTGCGCGCGCGCAGGGTCAAAAGAGGGGAGCGGATCCTCCACGCGGGGTTCCCCATCCGCTCCGTCCGGATCATGCTGTCGGGGCGGTGCCACGTCCTCACGATCTCCCGCGACGGCCGCAGCTTCATTGCCTACGTCAACGAGGGCTTTCAGATTTACGGCCTCACCGAGCTGCTCTGCGGCGGAGAGGCCTTCAGCGCGTCGATCACCGCGGAGGAGGACTGCCTCTTTGCCGAGGCGGACGCGCGGCGCTTCTGCGCGCTGCTTGAAAATAGCGGCGGTTTTTCCGGCGTGGTGCTGCGCTACCTCGCGTCCCTTGTGGAGCGGGCGATGCAGACCAGCGTCCGCCGCCGGTTCGCGGGCGGATACGAGGCGGTGCTCCTCTACCTCCACGAGCGGGTCCGGCAGGAGACGCCGCCGGTATCCGTCCGGATCAACCGGCGCGTCCTCTCCGAGCTGCTGGGGTTGAACCTGCGCACCCTCTACCGCTATTTCGACCGACTGGAGGCGGAGGGCTACGCCGTACGGGAGCACGGCAGGCTGGCGCTGGACGGGCGTGCGCTCGGGAAGCTGGAAGCGGCGGCCCGGGAGATTTATGAACGCATGTGACGGAAAAGTGCGGCCCCGGAACCGGGGCCGCGCTTTTGTATGGGAGAATGGGGATCAGCCGAGAAGCTGGGCTTCGAGGCGGTCCCAGTTGAGGGAGATCATCGAGGGAGCGATCACGCCGCGCTCGGTGATGAGCCCGGTGATCTGGTGCGAGGGGGTCAGGTCGAAGAACTGGTTGATGACCTCGATCCCTTCCATGCTGTCGAAATCGCCGGGGGAGACGATCTCCGCGGGGGTGCGGCGCTCGAGCACGATCGGGTGCCCCTGCGCGGTGCGGCGGTCGAGCTTATAGATTTCGCTGGCGATGTAGACCGGCTTCTTGCAGGAGAGCGCGAGCTGGGAGATCAGCGCGGTGCCCATCTTGTTGGCGACCGAACCGTCCCATGCGATGGTGTCCGCCCCCATGATGATGAGGTCGCAGGCGGGCATGAACTCCCAGATGGAGGCGTCGGTGACATAGGTGACGGGGACATGCAGCTCCTGGAGGATCTTTGCCGCGACACGGGATTCACGCAGGGGCCGGGACTCGGTGCAGATCAGGCTGAACCGTTTCCCCTGCTTGGCGGCCGCGGTAAAGACGCTCATCAGGGCGCTCGAATAGCTGTGCATCATGACCGTGCAGCCGTCCTGGATCAGGTTGGCCCCGTTCTCCCCGAGGTGGTCGACGGCGCTGAGGGAATATTGAATGATCCGCTGGCAGAGCGCCGCGATCTCGCCGGTGATGGTGGAAATCTCCGTGCCGGCGGGGAAGGAGTCGAGCTTTTTATAGACGAGGGACTTGGAGTTATAGATGGTGGCCATCGTGGGCTTGAGGCTGAGCAGCTCGCTCGAAATATAGTCGAACCGTTCCCTGAGCGCGGCCACGTCCGCGAATTCCTCCTGGGTGCAGGCGAGGCGGTAGGCCCACGCGGCGGCGCGCCCGAACGGGCTGCCGCCCTTGACGTTCATATTGCGCACCTCGTCGATGACGTGCTGTGCCGATTGGAATTGGATGTCCTGTAACATGGTGATCGCTCCTTTATTAATATGGTATCTTATTGAATCCGGCCGATGAAAAAGCAGGGGATGTCCAGTTCCGCGGCGAGCGCCGCGCCCGATTCCTCCGGCAGGCTGACCAGCACGGCGGTGCAGGAGCCGGCGGAGGTCTTAAGGTCGACGGGAGGCTGCTCGACGGGCAGGAACCGCCGGCCGACACATTCCGCGAGCTGGCCCGCCTCATACAGGACGCCCTTCGAGCCGACGGGGAGGATCTCGTGGACGAAATCCAGCTCCCGCAGCTTCGCCACGGTGGAGATTTTGGCGACGGTGCCGTCGCGTTCGCTGTAATGCTCGATGATCCCGCTCTGCGGGACGCCGGCGCAGTAGACCGCGTCGCCCGGACGGGTGCGGCCGAGCCGGAGGGCGGCGTCGCTCACGAGCCCGACGACGGTGACGCCGATGCCCGTCTGGAGGGTGCGCATGTTGTCCTCGGTGCTGCCGGTGAACTGGATGCTGTCCAGCAGCCCGCAGCGGTCCAGCTCCTCCTGCATGGCGGAGATGATTTTCCGTCCGCTCGGCTCCATCTCCACGCAGAGATTGTCCGCAATGACGATGGGGGTGGCGCCGGTGGCGAGCACCTCCATGGTGGGGACCTTCAGCGCGCTGACCGCGGTCTCGTCATAGGTGTTGCGGTGGGTGTCGTTCGGCTTTTCCCCGTTGGAGGCGTTGGAATCGCAGGCGACGACAAGGCTCACTTCCCCCAGCAGCCGGAGGATGGAGAGGTCCCGGTATTTGCGGATCCGGGAGGAAAAGCTGTGCCTGCGGGTCATCTCCAATAGCTCTTCATATTCATTCCAGATGGTCTCGGGCGTGAAAGCATCCATAAGGAATCCCTCTTTTCCAGACTTGATGGATTCACTATAACACAAGATGATATAGTTGTATAGATGTTTTTACAATTTTTACGATTTGCACAGATTTCACCCGGAAATTTCTCCATGGGGGCTGGGCGTTTTGCATAAAGCGCCGCAATCCAGCATGAAATGCGAGAAAACGCGGGCATTTGATGGGGGAAAGAGGCTCATTCTGCATAATAAAATTGAAAATTGAAAAAGAAAACTATTGACAATTACGGAGAGCGCATGCTACCCTTATGCCATAAACATATAGACAACTAAATCTATAAAACACTAAATCTTTCCACTGAACAACCAGGCGGTTGCACCGAAGGAGGTTATCGGATGGCTCCTGTCGTAAGGATGGAATCCATTACAAAACGCTTTGGGGCGCTCGTGGCGAACGACCGGATCGACTTTTCGCTGGAGGCCGGCGAGACGCACGCCCTCGTCGGGGAAAACGGCGCGGGCAAGACGACGCTGATGCGGATCCTTTACGGACAGTACGCGCCGGACGCGGGCAAGATCCTGATCAACGGGGAACCCTGTTCCTACCACGTCTCGGGCGCGCTTAAGCACGGGATCGGCATGGTGCACCAGAACTTCATGCAGATCGACCATATGAGCATCACCGAGAACATCATCCTCGGTCACGCGCCCACCCGGGCGGACTTCATCGATTACCGGGCGGCCAAGGAGAAGATCCGCGGGCTGCTCGCGCGCTTCGGCATGCAGAAGATCTCCCCCGACACGCCGATCGGGAACCTCTGCGTGGGGGAGCGCCAGAAGATCGAGATCATCAAGGCGCTCTATCTGGGCGCGCGGGTGCTCATCCTCGATGAGCCGACGGCGGTGCTGACGCCGCAGGAGTCGGACGAGCTCTTCAGCGTCATCGACGAGCTCAAAAAGGACGGCACCTCCATCGTTTTCATCTCCCACAAGCTGCGGGAGGTCATCCGGGTGGCGGACCGTATCACCGTCATGCGCAAGGGGCGGGTCGTGGCGCATTTCAAGCGCGGGGAGGCCTCCGAGACCGACGTGGCGCGCGCGATGATCGGCAAGCAGGACGTCCAGCTGATCCAGAACAGCGAGCGGGGCGAGGTGGGCGAGCCGGTCTGCGTCTGCAAGAACCTCTGGTATATCGACGGAAGCGGCATCCCGCGCATCCGGGACCTCACCTTTGCGGTGCGCCGCGGGGAAATCCTCGGCGTGGGCGGCGTGGAAGGGAACGGGCAGACGGAACTCATCAACCTGCTGATCGGGATGTTCCGCCTCTCGGGCGGCAGCATCCTGCTGGACGGCGAGGACGTCACCCGCCTGCCGATCCGCCAGCGGCGGGCCAAGGGGGTCGGCTATATCTCGGAGGACCGGATGACGACGGGGCTGGCGCTGCAGGCGAACGCGGACGAGAATCTCATCTGCGGGGTCGCGGGACAGCCGCCCTTCAGCAGGCGCGGGATTCTGCGCGGCAGGGCGATCGCGGAAAACACGACGGAGATGGTCCGCAAGTTCGACATCCGCGGCCTCACGCAGGACAAGCCCGTCCGGTCCCTCTCGGGCGGCAATATGCAGAAGATCGTACTGGCGCGGGAGATCAGCCGGAACCCCAAGCTGTTGATCGCGGCGCAGCCGACCCGCGGGCTCGACATCGGCGCGATCAACTTCGTGCGGGAGCACCTGCTCGAACAGAAGCGGCGCGGGACGGCGATCCTGCTCGTCTCCGCCGACCTCGAGGAGCTGATGAGCCTGAGCGACCGCATGATTATCCTCTACGAGGGGCGCTGCTCGGGCGAGGTGACCGACATCCCCTCGGCGACCGAGGCGGAGATCGGGCTGATGATGGGCGGCATTACAAGCTCGGAAAGGGAGGCGAACTGAGATGGGAGAGAATGTCATGGAACGGAAGCTCCCGGAGGTTTCCTTGAAGAAGCTGCTGGGCGGCCTGTCCCCGGTGGTTGCGGTGCTGATCGCGTTCGCAGTCGCGGGGCTGGTCGTGCTGGCTTCGGGCGGCAACCCGCTCGAGGCGTACCGGGCGCTGGCCAAGGGCGCGCTGGGAAGCTGGGTCGGCATCAAGAACACTATCCGTTACACCCTGCCGATCATCCTGCTGGCCTTTTCCTTTTCGATCTGCAACCGCTGCGGCTATTTCAACATCGGCCAGGAGGGCCAGATGTATTTCGCGGCGCTGGGCATCGCCTTCGTGCCGCAGGTCATCCCCAACGCGCCGCTCTGGGTGCAGGCCGTCGTCATGGTGGCGGCCGGGGCGCTCTTCGGAGGACTCATCTCGCTGCTGCCGGCGGTGTTCAAATTTCTGTTCGGGGTCAACGAGGTGGTCATCGCCATCCTGATGAACTATATCATCCTGCTGCTGACCGACTATCTGCTCAACAACGGGCCGATCGCAAAGGCGGACACCACCGTGCCGATGTCGGTGAACCTCGCGCCCTCCCTCAACACGACCCTGATCCTGGTCGCGGTCGTCGCCATCATCATCGCCTACGCGCTCTGCATCCGGGGGACCGTCCCGGGCTATGAGCTGCGGATGATCGGGCACAATCCGAAGTTCGCCAAGGCGTGCGGCGTCAAAACGATCCGGATCGTCCTGGTCGTCGCGCTGCTGGGCGGCGTCTTTTCGGGGCTGACCGCCGCGGGCGAGGTCATGGGCGTCTACCACAAGGTCTACAACAATTTCGCGGTGGACATGGGCTTCAACGGCATGACCGCCGCGCTCATCGGCAAGGATTCGACGCTCGGCATCATCTTCGGCTCGCTCATCCTCGGCGCCCTGCAGAGCGGCGCGGTGACGCTGTCGGTCGAGACGAGCGTCCAGGCGGAGATGGTCCAGGTGGTCAAGGGCTTCGTCATGCTCTTCGCCACCATCAACATCCTGCGGTACCTGCTCCAGAGCAGGCGGAAGGAGGGGAAGACGGCATGATCAATGTGGAACAGCTGTTGAACCTGTCGGTCCGGCTGGCCGCGCCGGTCATCCTCATCTGTCTGGGCGGCCTCTTCTCCATCAAGGTGGATATCTTCAACCTCGCGCTCGAGGGCTTCACCCTCTTTGGGTGCTTCGCCGCCGTGGTCGGGACCTATATGACGCAGAGCGTTATGGGCGGCATCCTCTTCGCCGTCCTGCTGACGCTGCTTGTCGCGCTGGTCTACGCGCTCTTCGTCTTTGAATTGGATGTCGACCCGATCATCTGCGCGCTGGCGTGTACGACGATCGCCACCGGCCTGACGCGGTACCTGCTCGTCCCGATCTTCGGCGCGAGCGGGCGGTTCATCCTGCCGTCCGAGCTCGCGCTGCCGACCATCCACTTTGCCTTCCTCGAAAAAATCCCGCTGATCGGGCCGGTCCTGAACGACCACTCGATCCTCGTCTATCTGGCGCTCCTCCTGCCGTTCGCGGTCCACGTCTTCCTCTACCGGACGAACATGGGCCTGTCGGTGCGCGCGATCGGGAAAAACGCCGACGCGGCCCTCTCGGCGGGCATCGGAATCAAGCGCATCCGCTATTTCGCGCTCGCTCTAAACGGCGTCTTCTGCGGGCTGGCGGGCGCGCAGCTCGCGCTTTCCCTCAACATGTTCAACGTCGGGATGACCGACGGGCGCGGCTTTACGGCGATCGCGGTGCTTGTGCTCACAGGGGCGGAGCCGGTGCTTTCGCTGCTGGCCTGCCTGATGTTCGGATTCTCCGACGCGCTGGTGCTGACCCTTTCTGGCAGGGGCTACCCGGTGCAGATCCTCTCGATGCTGCCCTATGTGCTCGCACTGATCGTGGTCATCGCGCCGCTGCTCATCAAGAGCCTTGTCAAATGGCTGCGGAAGCGCTCCGCGGAAAAGAAGCTGATTGTTATGGGGTCCGACGTTACCGCCGGAGACCGTCAATAAATCAATTCAAAGGAGAACGGAAAATGAAAAAGTCTGTAAAGATCCTTGCTCTCGCAATGGCGCTGGTTCTTGTCGCGGCGGCGTTTACCGCCTGCGGCGGCCAAAAGGCGCCGGAGACTTCCGCCCCGGCCGCTCCCGCGGAAGACGCTTCCGCCCCCGCGCCCGGCGATGGGGACGCCGCGGAAAAGAGCTACAAGGTGGCGCTCGTCTCCGACATGGCCGTCGACGAGGCGGAATGGCTTCAGAACCTGGTTGCCGGCCTCGGCGACTACCAGACCGAGCATCCGAACATCGAGGTGAAGGTGGTCGAAGCCACCCAGTCGAGCGAATACGAGCCCAAGACCCGCGCGCTGGCGCAGGCGGGCTACAACATCATCATCACCACCAACTCCAGCATGGCCGACGCGACGACCGCCGTGGCCGCGGATTTCCCGGACATCCTCTTCGGCAGCCTGGACGGCGTGATCTCGGACATCGCGGACTATCCCAACCTGCAGGAATTCGGCCTGAACCGCACCGAGACCGGATACCTTGCCGGCGTGGCGGCCGCCTGCGCGACCAAGGCGAATAAGGTCGGCATCGTGGCGGGCGCGGACGAGCCGGTCATCAACGCGATCGTCGCCGGCTGGCAGCAGGGCATGCGCAGCGTCAACCCCGACATCGAGGACATGGTCGCCTATGCGAACACCTGGACCGACCCGACCAAGGGCAAGGAGCTCGGCCTCATGCTCGTCAACGAGGGCTGCGACGTGATCGCGGCCGCGGCGGGCGGCACCGGCGTCGGCGGCGCGCAGGCCGCGGCGGAAAAGGGCGTCTACTTTGTCGCGTGGGACGTGCACTATCAGGACGTGCTGGGAGACCTGGAGCTGGGCAGCGCGGTCAACTTCTTTGACAAGATGGTCATCCAGTTCATCGAGGACGCGATCTCCGGCAATTTCCAGGGCGGCAAGCGCGTCGATTACGGCATCTCCGAAGGCGTCTGCACCTTTGAATATCTGGACAACTCCCCCCTGAGCGACGAGGCGAAGGAGAAGATCAAGGCGGCCTACGACGATATCATCGCGGGCAAAATCGACATCTCCACCGAGCCGCTGCACAAGTAAGCGGAAGAGAGAAGCGCGAACCCTCCGGGGGATTCCCCGGAGGGTTTCGCGGAAAACCGGCGGCGCGCGGCGGCCGCCGAATTGGTTGACACAACCAATTGGAATGTGTATTATGAAAACAGGAAGAGACATACATACAGACGTTTGATTAAATGGAGCTCGCATGACTCCGGAATTCGGGTGAAGAGATGAGTGCGCTGAAGAGGGTCGCCGGGGTTTCCCTGTACCACCAGATCATGGAAGACCTTCGCGAAGAGATCCAGGGAATGGCCTATGGGGAACAGATTGAAACGGAGCAGCAGCTCGCGGAAAAGTACGCCGTGAGCCGGGGCACCGTCCGTCAGGCGATCACCGCGCTGGTGAGCGAGGGCCTGCTGACCAAGATCCAGGGGAAGGGGACCTTCAAGAGCGGCGTCGCGCTCGACCGCTCGACCGCGGTCGTCAAGAGCTTCACGGACCAGCTGCTGGCTTCGGGGCTCGTGCCGGGAATCCGCGACGTGAACCTCGAATCCGATTTTGCGGACGAGCGGACGGCGAAACATTTGGGGCTCGCGCCCGGCACGCCGATCTGGCGGCTCTCCCGCGTGAGGCTGGCGGACGGGGTGCCGATCTCCTACTGTACGGCGTACATCAACCCGGCCTACGCGACGGGCCTCTGCGCGGGCGACCTTGAGATGTCGCTGATCGCGATGTTTACCGAAAAGCTCGGCGTCCCGCTCCAGCATGGGGAGAGCTTTGTGACTGCGACGCTGGCCAGCGAGGAGCTGGCGCAGCGGCTGGGCGTCAGCACCTCCACCCCCATCCTGCGCCTGGAGCATGTCGGCTTCCTGGCGTCGGGGGACCCGGTGTTTTTCGACGTCACCGACTCGATCGGCGAGCGGTACGTCATGCAGATCGAACAGGGCTCCTACGGCAGGGGCTGAGGGATCCCGGTCGACCCGGGGTCCCGGAAAAATCGAAATAATGATCTAGATGTCTATATGATATTGGCCAAGATAAAATGAATCGTGGAGGTATGACTGCAATGAACCTGGAAAGATATTTGGATATCACGCCCGAAATCGCGCGGGCCGTAAGCGAAAACCGTCCGGTGGTGGCGCTCGAATCCACCATCCTCAGCCACGGCATGCCCTATCCGCAGAATCTGGAATTCGCGCACAAGGTGGAGGAGATCATCCGCGCCGAGGGCGCGGTCCCCGCCACCACGGCGATCCTCGGCGGAAAGCTCAAGGTGGGGCTGACGGCGGACGAGCTCGAGCGGATGTGCAAGCCGGGCGACATCGGCAAGGTGAGCCGCCGGGATGTGGCGGTCTATCTGGCGCAGAAGCGGGACGGCGCGACGACGGTCGCCACGACGATGCTGATCGCCTCGCTGGCGGGGATCCGCATCTTCGCGACCGGGGGGATCGGCGGCGTGCACCGCGGCGCGCAGGAGACCTTCGACATCTCGGCGGACCTACAGGAGCTCGCGAACACGCCGGTCGGCGTGGTCTGCGCGGGGGCGAAGAGCCTGCTCGACCTTGGCCTCACGCTGGAATACCTCGAGACGTACGGCGTGCCGGTGCTGGGGGTGCGCACGGAGGATTTCCCGGCCTTTTACTGCCGCAGCAGCGGCCTGAAGGTGGATTACCGGATCGACACCGAGGCGGAGATCGCCGGCATCCTCCGTACCAAATGGGAGCTGGGGCTCAAGGGGGGCGCGGTCATCGCGAACCCGATCCCGGAGGAGTACGCGCTCGACTACGACGAGATGGAGCAGGTGATCACCAAAGCGCTCGACATGGCGAAGGAGCAGGGCGTCCACGGCAAGGCGACGACCCCCTTCCTGCTGGCTGCGATCAAGGACATGACCCACGGCGTGTCGCTGGCGAGCAACCTGGAGCTCGCCTACAACAACGCGCGCGTGGCGGCGCGGATCGCCGTCGCGTACTGCAAATAACAGGCGGCAAAAAACGGCCGGCCGGCAAATGCCGGTCGGCCGTTTTGATGCGTTGTTTTGTCAGCGATCAGTCGCTGGTGTAGGGGAGCAGCGCGATATGACGGGCGCGTTTGATCGCGAGGGTCAGCTGGCGCTGGTGACGCGCGCAGGTGCCGGTGACACGGCGGGGAACGATCTTCGCGCGCTCGCTGAGATACCTTCTCAGGCGGGGGACGTCCTTATAATCGATCGGGCCGAGCTTGTCGACGCAGAAGGAGCAGACCTTTTTACGGCCTTTTCTGCCGCGCGGGCCACGGTTATCGGATCTGTCGTAAGCCATGATTCTAACCTCCTTGTAATGATATGGGGTTCACAGGTGGAAGAATGCGGTCAGAAGGGAAGGTCGTCGGAATCGGACGACATCTCGGAGAAGTCGCCCACATCGCCGCTCGCATAGGAGACGGCGGGCTCCGGCGGGGCCTGGGTGGGAGCGGGAGCGGTATAGCCCTGCTGGGAACCGCCGGCGCTCTTGCTCTCGCCGAACTGGACGTTGTCCGCGACCACTTCGACGGCACGGCGCTTGTTGCCGTTGCGGTCCTCGTAGCTGCGGGTCTGGATCGAGCCTTCGACAATGATCATCTTGCCCTTGCTGAAGTACTTCGACACGAATTCGGCGGTCTGGCGCCAGGCCACGACGTCAATGAAGTCGGTCTGGCGTTCCCGGTCCCGGGAGTAGTTCCTGTCGACCGCGACGGTGAAGGTGATGACCGACACACCGTTCGGGGTCTGGCGCAGTTCCGGGTCGGCCACGAGGCGGCCCATGATAATCGCCCTGTTTAACATCGCGGTACACCTTCCTTACGCTTACTGCTCGGCGGGAGCAGCGGGTTCCTCGGCCGCGGGAGCGGCGGGGGCTTCTTCCTCCTTGGGCTCCTCCTTCGCCTCTTCCTCGTCTTTCGCGACGATCAGCGAACGCAGGACGCCGTCAGTGATCTTGTAGATACGGTCGAGCTCGGCGGGGAAATCGGGCTTCGAGGTGAAGTTGATCACCACGTAGTAACCGACGGTCTCATCGTTGATCGGATACGCCAGGGCGCGCTGTCCCCAGGTGTCGACCTTGGTGATGGTACCGTTCTCGCCGATGAGGGAAGAGAACTTCTCCACGAGCGCGTTGACGCTCTCCTCGCCGTTCTTCATGCTGAATACCATTACAGTTTCGTAGTTGGCTGTGAGCTGTGCCATTTGAACACCTCCTTTTGGACTTTAGGCCCTCTCTCGATGGAAAGGGCAAGGATGTTTGCAGCGCGGAAGGAATTCCGCGGCTAACCAGTAAATTATAGCAGGATTGCAGGAATTCGTCAAGGCCCGGACACTCCTTTTTTGTACAAGCTTTCGCTGTTTTCCGCCCATGAAACTGTGCTATACTATGGAGAGGAAACGGCCGGGACACACAAAAGCGACAGGGGGCTGACGACATGAGGATTCTGACATCCGAACAGATGAAGACGGTGGAACGCAATTCCCTCAACTATTCGATGAGCTGCGAGCGCCTGATGGAGAACGCGGGCAGCGCCGCGGCCGCGGCGATCCGCCGGGCGGCGGACGTGGAGGGGCGGTACGTCACGATCTTCTGCGGGCGGGGCAACAACGGGGGCGACGGGTTCGTCGCCGCGCGCCGTCTCAGCGAGGCGGGCGCGAACGTGGCGGTCGTGCTGACCGACGGGGACCCCAAGACGCCCGAGGCCGCCGAGATGCTCCGGCGGATCGGCGTGATGGACATCGCGGTCGTCGGCTACGGGGACGACCCCGAATACCTGACCGAGCGGCTCGCCTCGACCGACCTGCTGGTCGACGCGATCTACGGCACCGGCTTCCACGGCGAGCTCGACGGGCGCCACCGGGACGTCTGCCGCCTGATCAACGGCGTGGGCGTGCGGGTCTTCGCGCTCGACATCCCCAGCGGGGTAAACGCCGACACGGGGGAGGCGGACCCCTGCGCGGTGCGCGCGGGCATGACGGTCGTCTTCGACAGCGACAAGCCCGCCACCGCGATGCCCGCCGCCGCGGAGTACTGCGGCGAGGTGGTCGTCGCGGACATCGGTATCCCGCCCGAGGCGCACGAGGGGGTGGAGCCCCTCTTTACCCTCGTCGACCGCGGCTGGGTCTTCGACCGGCTGCTCCGCCGCCGCCGCGACACCCACAAGGGGGATTACGGCAAGCTCTTAAACGTCGCGGGCTCCCAGCGGTACATGGGGGCGGCGGTGCTCTCGACGCTCGCCGCGATGCGTTCCGGCGCGGGCTACGTGACGCTCGCCTCCACCAAGGAGGTCTGCCGCACCGTGCTGCCCATGCTGCCCGAGGCGGTGCTGCTGCCGCTCGCGCAGAACCCCGACGGCTCCCTCTCCTACAAGGCGATGGACGCGCTGCTCGAGGCGGCGGAACGCAGCACGGCGGTGCTGGTCGGAAACGGCCTGGGGACCGGGCCGGACGCCTGCCGCATCGTCTACGAGCTCGTGCGGCGGGTCTCCCGCCCGCTCGTCATCGACGCGGATGGTATAAATGCGCTCGCGCGGAATATAGATATACTGAAGGACAAAAAGGCGGAGGTCATTCTCACGCCCCACCTGATGGAGCTTTCCCGGCTGACGACGCTGCCCCTCGAGCAGCTGAGGCCCGACCCGCTGACCGCCGGGAAGGCGTTCGCGCGGGAGTACGGGGTCACGGTGGCGCTCAAGGGCGCCCACACGCTGACCGCCGCGCCCGGGGAGCGGGTGTGGATCAACACGACGGGCAACGCCGGGCTTGCCAAGGCGGGCAGCGGCGACGTGCTCGCGGGGCTCGTGGGCGCGCTCGCCGCGCAGGGCAGGAGCCCGGAGGAGGCTGCCGCCTGCGGCGTCTGGCTGCACGGCATGGCGGGCGACTACGCCGCCGGGGAGTTTTCCCAATATGCGATGCTCGCCCGCGATGTGATCGACGCGCTTCCGCGCGTGTTTGCGGATAACGACCGGTAGATAAAGGAGGAGTCCCGATGATGAAACGGGTGTTCGGCATCCTGCTGGCGGCGGCGCTGCTGCTGGGCGCGGCGGGCTGCGGCGCGAAGGCGCGGGAGGAGTCGGCGGCGGAGCAGATGCGTCAGAACCTCAGTCAGTCGTTCCAGACCACGGCAAAGGTTCGCTACGGCGGGCTGGAGACGGAGATGACGATCTACAAAAAGCCGATGAACTGCGCGGTCGTGACCTTCCAGTCGCCCGAGAGCATCCGGGATATGAAAATGACCTTCTTTACCGACAAGGTGACCGTCCAGTACGGGGACCTCAGCTTCGACTTCACGCCCGACAGCGTGCCGGGCAAGGCCGCCTCCAAGATGATCCTGTCGGCCCTCAACGCCGCGCTCAACGACCAGGGGGTCCGGTTCGAGGAGCAGGACGGAAAGCTCGTCGTGACCGGGAAGATCGAGGAGGGGGACTTCTCGCTTGTGGTCGACGGGGAAAACGGAAATATCCTGAAACTGTCGATTCCGCAGAACGACTTCGAGGTGGAGATCCTGAATTTCAAGATTCTTGAATGAACCCGGAGGTTTCAAACGGCCCGCACCGTAAGGTGCGGGCCGTTTTTGCTGTCAAAAAGACGCGCCCGGAAATAGAATGGTAGAGGCGCGGGAACATTTTTCCCCCGCGCTGTTTAAACCATGCCCTGGAGGTTCAAAATATCGGTGCAGGATAACGCGTTAAAAATGCGAATACGGGCGGCGTGCTCGCCCGCCCATAACCACGGAGAGTGATGGACGTGACCGTAAAAAGGGGAGAGATCTACTACGCCGATCTCAGCCCGGTAGTAGGCTCGGAACAGGGCGGTGTGCGGCCGGTGCTGATCGTTCAAAACGACGTCGGAAACCGCTACAGCCCCACGGTGATCGCCGCCGCGATCACCAGCCAGAAGGAAAAATCCAAGCTGCCCACCCACATCGAAATCCATTCGGACGGGTGCGGCCTGTCGAAGGACTCGGTGGTGCTGCTCGAGCAGATTCGCACCATCGACAAAAAACGCCTCAAGGAGAAGATGGGCCGTCTCGACGACGGCTCGATGGGACAGATCAACCATGCCCTTTCGATCAGCTTCGGATTGGGCGACACGGGCAGCCAGTTCACGCCTACATAAACGCGTGGGCGAACTGTCTTTATAAAGCGCCGGCGGTTTTTCCCCGGCCATATAACGCCCCGCCGGGGTCTCCCCGGCGGGGCGTCCGCTTGCGGGGACGCGCGGAACCTGATAAGATGGGGATACGAAATGAACGGAGGCGTCAGTTTATGGAAAACCTTGAGCACCGGGTCGCGGAATCCCGCACCGAGCAGATACAGATCGTCATGCCGGGCTATACCAACGGCAACGGCCGCCTCTTCGGCGGCAAGCTGGTGGCGTGGATGGACGTGGTGGCGGCGGTGACGGCGCGCAGGCACGCCCACCGGGACGTGACGACCGTCTCGATCGACAACCTCCAGTTCAAAAAGGCCGCCTACGCCAACGACACCGTCCTGCTGATCGGGCAGATCACCCACGTGGGGGTCACGTCGATGGAGGTGCGGGTGGAGGCGTTCGTCGAACGGCTGGACGGGAGCAAGGAGCTTGTGAACCGCGCCTATTTCACCCTCGTCGCGCTCGATTCGCACGAGCGCCCCACCCCGGTGCCCCGCCTGGTCCCCGAGACGGACGAGGAGCGCGCCGAGTGGGAGGCGGGCACGCGCCGCACCGAGCTGAGGCTCCAGCGCCGCATCGAACAGTTTTAAAGAGCGCCGCGCGCAAAAAGCAGGGCGTCCGCCATCCGGCGGACGCCCTGCTTCCATCAGTAGGCGATCTCGCATTTGAGCATCCCGTAGCCGTCCGGAAAGATGCGCAGGATCTTCCCGTAACAGGCCGCGCCGGTCGGCAGCTCGGGACAGAGGATCGCGGACGGCCCCGCCCCGAGGTTCCCCACGTCGATGGGCGGCCCGTCCTCCACGACGGCGCTGACCTGCATATAGTCGCTGAAGCGCGCGTCGGGCAGGTGGCGGATGATGACCGCCTGCCCGGGGACGCAGACGGCGAGGCGTGCCTGCCGCCCGTGCAGAAAGCTCCCGGTGACGAAGGCGCGGCGGGCAAACTGCGGGCGGGCGCCGGCCGGCGGCATGCCGCCGGAAAAGGCGGCTTCCCCGCCGCCGGAAGGCCCCCATATCGAGGGGGAGGCGGCCTCCGTGAAGGCGGGCGCCTCCCATGCGTCCCACGGGGAGGACGCCGCGCGCACGGGGGCGGGCGGCGCCCATTCGTTCGGGGGATATGGGGGAAGCCTCCGGACGTGCGGCGGCTCGTCCCGCCGGGGAGCCGCGCCGGAAATCGGCGGCGCGGCGCGGTCGAGCAGCCAGTCGAGCCGGGCGGCGGGGGTGGCGGAGGGCGCGGGCCCCTCCTCCGCGGCAAATACGGCCGGGGCCGGTCCCTCCGGAACTGTCCGCGCGGCGGGGGCGGGCTCTTTCTCCGTCCATGCGGCCGGGACGGGCCTTTCGCGGACGGGCGGCCCGGTCGGGGCGGCGCCCGGTATCCCGCGGGGAAACGCGGTGGTCTCCGGAAGGGGAAGCTCCTCCGGTTCCCCCGAGGGGAACATGTCGTCCCCGTCGGCGGAAAGCTCCCCGGCGGCGGGGGAGAAGAGGGCGCGCCGCTGCCAGAAATAGGCGAGGTTGCAGGCGCAGAGCACGGACACGGCGACGGCGGCCCAAAGGGGCGGCTGGGGGAAGAGCCCGCCGGGCGGCGCAAAGAAGCAGGCGGCCGCCAGCGTGAGGCAGGCCGCCGCGTTGACGCAGAAGGAGAGGCGGTCATAAAAGCGCAGGAAGAGCAGGTCGGCCAGCGCACAGCCGCCCGCCGCCATCCAGACGACGGCGCCGGGGAGGGGAGGCGCGCCCGAAAGGATCACGTATCCGAGCAGGAGCCCGCCCGCGATCCCCAGGAAGGGAAGCAGCATGTTGGCGTAGAATTTGAGCCAGACGACCCGCCGCAGGGAAGTGGCCGCGAGCCGCCGGTCGAGCGCGCGGGAAAGGGAAAGCGCCTGCGCGTAGGCGAGCGGGTCGTCGTAGCGCGGCCGCCGCAGGAAAAGCCGCAGGTAGATTCCGGCGCCCCACAAGATGCAGGCGGCGCCGAACAGGCCCATCAGCCCAAACATGAGATGCCCTCCCGGATGTCGAAATCTGTCGAAATTAAGCATAGCATATCCGCGCGGCTTTTTCAATCACCCGGGAGGAAACAAAAGGAACCGCCCGGCATAAGCCGGGCGGTTCCCGAAACGTTTCAAATGGCCGGTCAGTCCCGCTTGATGAATTCCTGAATGAGGGAGGTCGCGGGCACCAGCGCCTGGTCGATGCCGAAGAAGTGCCGGGCGGAGTCGGTCAGCCGGCCGATTGTCTCGCGGTAGGGGGAGTCCGGGTCGGTCTGCCGCAGCATTTCGGCGAGGGTGTCGTGGTAGAGAAAGGGCTCGTAATCGTGGGTGGAATTGATGTGCGCGTCCGCAAATTCGCGGAAGGGCCGGATATAGAGGTCCTCGCCGCGCAGCACATAGTCCCACATCCGCAGCGTCTCCTCCGCGCCGGTGCCCCGGTAGTAGAAATCGCGCAGCAGCCGCCGGGTGAGGCGCAGGTCGCGCGCGCCCAGCAGGATGCGCCCGCCGTCGTCCACGAAGTCGCTGTGCACGCTGATGTAGAGCTTGACGGTGCGGTGCGGGGCGAGCGTGTCGGTGAGCAGCGGGTTGAGGGCGTGGATGCCCTCGATGATGAGGTAGGTGTGCTCGTCGTAGGAGATTTCAAAGGTCTTCTCCGAGCGGCGTCCCGCCGTGAAATCGAAGATGGGGAACTGCGCGCGCCCCGTCTGCAGCAGGCGCTGCACCGTTTCGCGGAAGCAGTCGAGGTCGAGCCCCTCGACGCTCTCATAATTCTGGTAGCCGTCCTCCCAGCGGGGCAGCTGGTCGCTCGATTTATAGAAATTGTCCAGCGAGATGCGGTTGACCACCTTGCCGCGCTCGCGCAGCTCGTGCGCGATCTTTTTGGCGGTCGTGGTCTTGCCCGAGGCGGACGGCCCGGTGATCAACAGGATGTGGATGTGCCGTTCGGTGACCCGGTCGCAGACGGCGGAAATCTTCTGGAAATACACGCCCTCCTCCCGGCTGACGAACACCTCCGGCCGCGCGGCCAGTTCCTCGGCGATCGAAGCGGTGTGGACCCGTTCCATTTCAGGATTGTATTTCATCAGGATTCCCCCCGGTTTCATCATATGGTTTTCAATCTAACGATAGCACAATCACGCGGTTCCCACAAACCAGAATCTTCCTGTGCAAAAAGGGCGGCCATACGGCCGCCCTCCCGGCTCCGACCGATCAGACCACGGTCTTCCAAAGGCCGTGCAGGTTGCAGTAGGCGAATGCCGCGACGGGCTCGTCGTCCTCGAGCAGGAAGGTGACCTTCGGCTCGCCGCCGACAGGCAGGCTCTTGCGCTGGCCGCCCTTGGCGGTCTGGAGATAGACCCACGCGATGTGGTGCTCCTCGGTCATCGGATGCGGAACGCTCCCGACCGAGACGGTGACCTGCTTGCCGGACACCTCGACCACAGGCAGGTGCTTTTCGCCCGCCGCGTCGGTGGTGTTGGGGACGAGCTCGGTCATCGGCTCGCCGCAGCAGATGATCTTGACGCCCGCGTTGTGGATCATGCCGACAAGGTTCCCGCAGTGCTTGCAGATGAAAAATTTCTGTTCCTGACTCATGGATGTTTCCTCCTTTGATGTCTGCGTTGTTGCCGCGCCGTTTCGGCGCGGCTGAAAATGGCGGGGCTGCCCGCCACTGTCAACAGGATTATGCGGCCGCGGCGCCGGACGGCCCCCGGCCATTGGCTGATCTTTATTATAGCATATCCTATGCCGCGCTTCATGAAAAAAGAGCGAAAAATTCGTGAACGGCAAGTCCGGTCACGGCAGGGACGCCATGCGCTTCCGCTCCCCTGGGAAAAGGACCGGACGGCCCCGGGATTTAGGATGTCCAACCCACGCGCGAATATTGTTTTTATTGAAACCTCATAGGAACAGCCGGAAAAAAATCTTCACGCGGGTGGGGTTTTGTGGTATAATACCAATGGAAAGGGGAATGGGTTTGCAAGCAGTCCGGCCGAAGGAGGCGGAACCGAATGGAGATGCTGGAATGGATCCCGGTAGAGCAGGCGGGGCAGATCGAAACGGTGTGCGAACTTGCCCGGGAAATCTGGACGGATCGCTATCTGGGGGCCTATGGGTCGATGGAACTGGACTATCTGCTCAGGACCTGGCAGTCTCCCGGGGCGGTCCGCCGCCAGATCGACGGAGGGTATATGGAGTACCGGCTCATCTGCTATGATGGGGCGGAGGTCGGGTATGCCGCCCTCCGGGAAAAGGAGGACGCCCTCTGGATGTACCATGCCTATATCCGCGGGGAATATCACGGGAACCGCACGGTGACCGGGATGCTGGAACTCATCGAGAGGGAGTGCGCCGCTCGGGGGCTTGCCCGCGTATATGCGGTGGTGGACCGGAAAAACAGCCGCGCTTTGGACTACTGCGAGCGGCTGGGGCTGCGCCTCCTGGAGAGGCGGACATGGGAGGCCGGCCCGGGTTTCCCGATGGAACTCTGCGTGTTTGAAATGAAGATCAGAAAATAAATATCGGAACTATTACTATTATATCACATCTTTTGAATTTGAAAAGAGGGAACGGCCATGTTTTTTCACAAATTCGGTGACACCTATGCCATCCGCCTCGAACGCGGGGAGGAGCTGGCCGCGTCGTTGAAGGAGCTGTGCGTCACGGAGCGGGTCCGGCTCGGAACCCTCTCCGGGCTGGGCGCGATGGACCATGTTGTGGTCGGCGTCTACGATCTGGCAGAGAAGCGCTTCTGCCCGAATGTCTTTGACGAGCCGCTTGAGATGACCGGCTTGGAGGGCAGCGTCACGGAACGGGAGGGGGAGCCCTACCTGCATATCCACGCCTCCTTCGGCCGCGCGGACGGGTCGGTGATCGGCGGGCATCTGAGCGAGGCGCGCGTCAGCGCGACTGCCGAACTTTTCCTGCGCGCGCTTGCCGGCCGCGTCGGCCGCGTCTTCGATGAGGAGACGGGCTTGAACCTGCTGGATTTCCGGCTGGAAGGATAAGAGGCGAAAAATGTGAAAAACCCTCTTGATTTTACCTGCCGATTATGCTAATATAATATAGCCGTCCGGATATGGCGCAGTTTGGTAGCGCGCTACCTTGGGGTGGTAGAGGCCGTGGGTTCAAGTCCCGCTATTCGGACCAGAAGAAAAAGCCCGCAAACGTGCATGAAAAGCTCGTTTGCGGGCTTTCTTCATGCATATAACCGGAAGGAGGAAACAGGCGTTTTTGATCAACTACGACACTTATACGACACTTGTACCGGATCAGCAAAAGAATCGGGCCCGCCGGAATCATCGGCGGGCCCGATTTGGCCATCCACGGATCCGGAAGCTTTATCCGGGCAGCTGTGCTATGCCGCAGAGCCGGTTTTCATAAAACTTTGGCGAAAACAGGGACAAGGCGTTTTCAAACGGCACGAGATTTTCGGTCAGGCGTTCCAGACCGAGGCGGGGCATCAGATCAAGCGCTTTCGGAACGTCGAGCGCGCCCTGCTTCAAGACCTTGATCCGGGGCTCCTTGAAATAGAAGTCGGAGAGATTGACCGAAATTTTTGACCCCGGCCGGTAGACATAGGGGATGACAAGGGAACCGCCGTACATGAGGACGTCCATCGCTTCGCGGAGCAGAGGAAGGCTCCCGCCGCAGTCGATGACCGCATGAAAACCGCCGGAGGCCTCGTTGATTTCGGTCGACAGCATCAGCAGGTTGTCCGTGCCGAACCGCACCACATGGTCGGCCCCGAACCGTTTCGCGTACGGAAGCATCCGCGGGTTGGGACTGACCACGGTTACGGAGCGCACGCCGCAGAGCTTTGCATACCAGGCGATCAAGAGGCTCTTGTGATTGACGCCGAGGATTGCGATCGAGGAATCGGCGTCGATCTCCGCTTCATGGAATACACGCAGGCAATCCAGGACGTCCTGGAAAAAGACGCCCTGTTCCAGCGGCAGAGAATTCGGAATTTTGTAGATATAGGCCTCCTTCCAGGTCATGTATTCCGCGAAGGAGGTGGTGCAGTAGGTCATGTTGGGGCAGTACAGCGGCCTGCCGGTGCTGCACTGGTAGCACATCCCGCAGTTCGCGCGGTAAAACCAGACCACCCGGTCCCCCTCCGACAGCCCCTTGCGGTAGGCGGCGGGACCGAGCTCTTCGATGATCCCCGAACCGGCCTGGCCGAACATATAGGGGTTGGGGATGATCATGTTTCCACCCAAATAGAGTCCGAGGTCGTCCGGCGGGAGAAGCGCGTATTGAATTTTCACGAGGATGTCGTCTGGATAGATGATTTGTGGCTTCGGAAGGTCGTTGAAACGAACCTTCCCATGAGAGATGCCGAGGATTTTCATATCCGCGCCTCCTGATTTCCCTGATACAAATATGCGCGCATCCGTTTCTGGAACTCCAACGGGGTCATGCCGACCTCTTTTTTAAAACGCAGCGCGAAATAGTGCGCGTTGCTGAAACCGCACAATTCCGCCACCCGATGCACACGGAGATGGCCGGAGGAGCTCAGCAGGAGCCGCGCCCTGTCGATCCGGATGTGATTAAGGTAATCCACGAGGGTCCGACCGGTTTCCCGGTGGAATCGGCGGCTCAGATAGGGCTCGCTCACATCCAAAAATCGAGCCGTTTCCGCCAGCGCGACCTCCTCAAGGCCGTTGAGCCGCTCATAAAAGAGGTAATGCGTGTCGCGCGGCAGTTCGAGGGCGTCCAGCCGGGAAGCCAGTTCCCGAAAGCGTTTGGAATCGGAGGAGACGGACTGCTGCAGCAGCACGGCGCATTCCGCGTCATACTCCATCAGGCGGCGGGGGCCCGCTCCGCCGCAGGCGGCGGCTGCTTTTTCGACCGCGTCCGCCTTTCCGGAAGGCGCAGGATGAACAGGCTGAACGCGTCTCCATATTCCGCGGTGGAAAAGCAGGGAATGATCATCGCGGGGCTCAACAACCTGCACAGCTGCGGCCCCGTGTTTGACGGCGTCAACTTTGACGGAGACGACGCGCTGGCGATCATCGAGTCGGGTAAGGCCAACTACGTCGATATCCTCGGCGGCTTTAACCGGGACGAGTTCCATTACTATTACGATTTCTGCGACATGAAGAAGATGGACGACACGACGCTCGTCAATCTCTTCGGAAAATACGCGCACTACGCAAAACGGACGCTGGAACGGCAGGTTCCGGAAGGGGACGACCGGAAGATGATCGACGTCGTCAGCAAATACCTCTACGGTAACGCCACCATCCAGTTGTTCGACGCCTACGCGAAGGCGGGCCGCGGAAACAGACTCTACCTTTACCGTCTGGATTGGGATAAGATGCCGATGCGGGCGCACCACGGCATCGACAGCGCCTTTGTCATGGGCGACGACAAGGAATGGCCGGGCGTAGAGACGTACGAAGGCTTTGAAGAGTTGTCGGCCACGATACTCGGGGCGTGGAAAACGTTCATCAAAGACGCTTACCCGCAGGCGCCCGGCATGCCCGAGTGGCCCGTATACACGGCGGACGATAAGCGTCTGATGCGCTTTGATACGACGGTCGAGGTGATCGACGCACCCAAAGTCGATCTGGACCCGGATATCCCGCACCAGATCTTCGCACTTTGAAACTGCCGGTGGAGAGTGAGCATACATACGGCCGGGAGGACCCGCTTGCGGGTCCTCCCGGCCGTTTTTTGCGTGCATGTTTTGCTTTTGTTGTTACCGGGTATTTATAGAAATGGAATGAGAATCTCATTTATCTGTAAAAAACACTAAAAAACCCACCTGAAAATCGTGATAGTTTATAGAAAATCAAAAAAGGGATTGACCGGCGAATGGTATAATGGTATATTGGTCTTACCAAAGGAGGGAGTGTTATCTTTAGTAAAATTCAAGCGGGACCAAAGATCCCGGAGTTAGTAATGAAAACCCTGCTGGACGCGATCTCGAGCGGGAAAATCCGGATCAACGAGGAATTGCCGCCCGAACGGGAGCTTGCGGAAAACCTGGGAATTGGGCGCGGCTCCCTGCGGGAGAGCTTGGCGGTACTGGAATTTCTGGGTGTCATTGAGAGCCGTGGAAACCGCAAGGTCGTCATCAAAGGCGCGGAATATTTTGAAAAGGCGATCTCGATGATCCGCATTTCGGACCAGGATGATATCATGTTTGATTTCATCGAGTTCAGGCGGATGCTGGAGTCCACAATCGTACGGCTTGCCTGCGAGCGCGGCTTGGAGGAGGATATCCGGCGAATTGAAGCTGCGGTGGAAAAGCAGCGCATGGACCCTGAAGACGTCGCAATCGACCACGAGTTCCACATGGGACTGGCCGAGGCAAGCCACAACGCGTTTATGGTGGCGGTTGAGGATTTCGTGGTGAGCATGCTCGCCGACATCCGCGCCAGAGGACTGGCGGTGGAAGGCAGAGCTGCCAAAATCGTGGAGGAGCACGACGGGATCCTGCAGGCGGTGCGCGGCCGCGACAAGGCCTTAGCGAAAGAGCGTATCTGCGCCCATCTGGACAACATTGAAATGATCGTCCGGATGGACCCTCAGACGAACCGCAAGCACGGGCGGGAATAAACCGCCGCGGCGTTTGACGTAGCGCAGTACATGTTGAATCAGAACGTTTTGTTTTATTGCGCCCAGCAATAAGGCTTGTTTCTTATACGCATTTTTAAGGGAATCGGTCCTTTTTTCAAAATTGACATCGTGGGTTTCGTCTTATTGCATGCCGAATGCAATGGGATAGATTCGTTGTACCCAAAAACAGGCTGGAATTATGGTAAGCAAGGTGAAATTGTGCGCACAAGGGAGCCTTCGTTATAAACGTGCTGCCCCTCGGGACAGGACAGACGAACTGGGAGGGATGAAATCACAATGAGCAATGTGTGCCACGGTGGAAGAACGATCGAGATGATTGAAACGGCGGCCAGCCACACCCGCACGGAGCGGGACCGGAAAAAAATCATGCAGGGGATTCCAAAGGAAACCCTGCGCCGGATGTATGTCGATATGGTCCGCACAAGAACGCTGGATGAAAAGATCAAGGAGATGCTGAACCGGGGATTTTCCATCTCCGAACACTCCACGCTGGGTCAGGAAGCGGGCCCGATCGGCGCCTGCGCCGCGCTCGCGGAGAGCGATTACATCATGCCCTATCACCGGGGATGGGCTTGGGCGATCGGGAAAGGAATGAAGCCGCACATCCTGCTTGCCGAGCTGCTGGGAAAAAAGACGGGCTACAACCGGGGAAAGGGCGGTCCGCATTTGGGCTGCTACGAGCTTGGAATTCTGGGTCGGCCGGGAGTCCAGGCGGCGCACCTGCCGATTGCGGCGGGCGTCGGGCTGAGTATGCGGATGCAGGGGCTTGACCGGGTGTGCGTCGCATTTTTTGGGAACGGCGCGAGCAACAACGCCAATTTTCACGAAGGGCTCAACCTGGCCGGAGTCTGGAAAGCGCCGGTGATCTATTTCTGTGAAAACAACCTCTATCAGATCACCTGCACGATGGAGGAGACGACTGCCTGCGAGGATATCGCGGACCGCGCGGCGGGTTATGGGATGCCCGGCTATATCGTCGACGGAAACGATGCGGTTGCGGTCTATGACGTCACCCGGCAGGCGGTCGAGCGTGCACGCGCCGGGAAAGGTCCGACGCTGATTGAGACAAAGACCTACCGTTGGGAAGGCCACAACCCGATTGACCGGAACGCGATGGGAGGGTACCGTACGCTGGAAGAGATCGAGGAATGGAAACAGAAATGCCCCATCCGCCTGATGGAGGAAAGCCTGCTCGAGTTCGGCTGCCTGAAGGAGGCGGAAATCGCGGTGATCAAAGCGGACGCCGTCGCCGAAATGGAAAAGGCCGCGCAGTTTGCAATCGAAAGCCCTTACCCGGAACGGGAGGAATACTATCAGGACGTTTACGCCGATTGAGGAGGGATATGCAGTGGGCAGGATCATCACATTTTCCAATGCGCTCAAAGAGGCGCTGTCCGAAGAGATGGCGCGGGATGAAAGAGTTTACCTGATCGGACAGGATTTAAAATACAACGTTTGGGGGGTCACAAACGGCCTGAATCAGAAGTTCGGAGACGGACGCGTCCTGCACGCGCCGATTTCCGAAAATGGCTTCGTCAGCTCGGCGCTGGGGTCCGCGCTTGTCGGAAGCAGACCGGTCGTGGAGCTGATGTACAGCGATTTCCTTCTGCTGGCGGCGGACGCGGTGGCAGACGAAGCGGCGAAATACCGCTATATGAACGGCGGCGGGGCATTTCGGGTCCCCATGACGATCCGGGCGGCCGGATGCGGCGTCGGTTCCGGCTCGGGCGCGCACCACGCGCAGGATTTGGAGGCCACCTTCATCCACTTCCCGGGCCTTAAAATTGTGATCCCCTCCACGCCCTACGATGCGAAGGGCCTGCTGAAAACCGCGATCCGCGACAACAACCCGGTGATTTTCTTCGAGCATAAGCTGCTCTACGGGACAAAGGGCGAGGTCCCGGAGGAGGAATACACCATCCCCTTCGGACAGGCGGCCGTCCGGCGGGAGGGCGCGGACGTGACGATCGTGTCGTGGGGATATCCGCTGAAAAAGTCGCTCGAGGCCGCGGAGCTCCTGCAAAAGGAGGGGATCGAGGCGGAGGTGTTGGATCCGAGGACGCTGGTCCCCTTTGACAAGGAGGCGCTGCGCGCCTCCCTCTCCAAAACAGGACGGCTCGTCGTGGTTGAGGACGGCGTGAAGCGGGGCGGCGTCGGCGGAGAGATCGCCGGGATCGCGGCGGAAGAGATGCTCGACTGCCTCGACGCGCCTGTGCGCAGGCTCGGTGCGGTGGACGCGCCGCTCCCCGCGGGGCGCTATGGGGAGAAGATGATGGTTCCCTCGGTCGAGGAGATCGTCGGGGCGGTTAAAGAGATCGTATGAGGAGGAATGGAATGTGTCTGTGGAAGTGACGCTGCCGAGCCTGGGCGTGGCCATTTTGGAGGCGACGGTCGTGAAATGGCTCAAGGAGGAGGGCCAGCCGGTGGCGAAGGAGGAACCCATCGCGGAGGTCGAGTCGGATAAGGTGTCGTTTGAAGTGGTA
>NZ_DBMDHH010000005.1:48000-67806 GCF_057433415.1 Anaerotruncus sp.
TATCTCCGATGGACGGCGTCCTGCTCAAAAGGCTCTGCGAGGTCAGCGGGATCGTCAAAGTGAACGAGGCGCTCGCGGTCGTGGGCGCGGCGGGAGAACGCTATGCCGGCAGGGTGGAAGGCGGGCGCGCGGCGTCCGAAGCCGCGCCGGAACCCGTCCGCGCGCAAAAGCCCGAACCCGCGGCCAGGGTCCGGGCGACCCCCGCGGCCAAGGCGCTTGCCAAAAAGCAGGGAATCGATCTCGCGCGGGTTCGCGGATCGGGGCCGGACGGCGTGGTGACGAAGGAGGACGTGGCGACGTATCAGGAAACGCCGCCGGAGGTGCAGGCGGTTTCCGCCGCCGAGGAACGGATCCCCTTCTCGGGCGTTCGGAAGAAGACCGCCGACAAGCTGGCGCGGAGCCGGAGCGAAATGGTGCAGGTGACGACGGCGGTCGAGGTGGATATGACCGAGGCGGACCTCCTGCGCAAAAAATGGAAGGACACGCTGGCGCGGCGGCTCGGAATCAGGCTCACCTTCATGCCCTTCTTCATCCGGGCGGCCGTGATGGCGGTCCGCGAATACCCGGTGCTCAACTCCGCGCTGGAGGGGGACGAAATCGTGATCCGGCGGAATGTCGATTTCGGGATCGCGGTCCAGAGCGAACGCGGCCTGATCGTCCCGGTTGTCAAGGGCGCGCAGGATCAGGCTTTCTGGGAGCTGGCGCGGGAGCTGGACGCCCTGACCGGACAGGCCCGGGAGGGCGTCACGGACCCCCGATATGTCGGCGGTGCGACAATCACCCTTTCCAACGCCGGCGCATATGGGTCGGTGATCTCCACCCCGGTGATCTCCTCCCCGCAGAGCGCGCTCATCTGGACGGGCGCGATTTTGGAGAAACCGGCCGTGAAGGAGGGCGCGATCGTGGCCCGAAAACTCATGAACCTCTGCGTCTCCTACGACCACAGGATCATGGACGGGGCGACCGTGGCACGGTTTTTGGGCAGGATGAAGAATCTGCTGGAGGAGCCGATGCTGCTGGCGATGGATGAGAGGGGGATGTAAATGAAAAGCAGAGCGGTTGTGGTTGGCCGGTTCCCCGATTACACGGTGCGGGAGTTCGAGGTGCCCGCCTGCGGCGCGGAGGGACTGATCGTCAAGGTCGCCGCGGCGCCCTTCGGGAGGCGTGGCCTCGTCGATCTACGGCTGGACGGCGCGATGGACGGCCGGCTGCGGGACTTTATCCCGGGCGGCGAGATCATCGGGCGGGTGGTTTCCGCCCCGCCCGCGGCGGCGGAAGCCTGGAAGGTCTCGGAGGGGGATATGGTCTATATCGAGCCGAACATCGTCTGCGGCTTCTGCAAGCCCTGCCTGACGGGGAACTATTCCGTCTGCCGGGAACAGCTCCGCTACGGCTCCTTCCCCCTCGCGGAGCGCCCGGGGCTTTTGACCGGAGGGTTCAGCGAATATGTGTCGGTGCTCCCGAATTCCCGCGTACATAAGCTCCCCGAGGACCTGCCGCCGGAATCGGCCGTGCTGCTCGGAACGGCGGAGCGGGCCCTGCGCGCCGTCATCAAGCGCGGCGGAGGCGGCCTGGGGAAGCGGATGCTGGTGCTGGGGCTTGACCTGTTTGCCGTTCTTGCCTGCCTCGCGGCAGAGGGGGTCGGAATGGAATCCGCCGAGATTTACGCTCCGGACGCTTTGGAAACGGACCGTGCGGCCGCCGAAGCCTGCGGCTGCGTTTTTACCGGGGAGGTCGCGGCGGGAGGGTATGACATCGTTCTCGTGTCGGACGCGGCCCGTGAAAATGTGGAATGGGCGTGGCGCGCCTCCTGTCCGCAGGGACGGCTCGTTTTCGCGGTCCCCCCGGAGCTGGCGGACCTGCCCGCCGGGCAGCTTCTGCACCATGAAATGACGGTCACCGGCGTCGGGAATGCGTCGTGGGATTACGAGAGGGCGCTGCGGCTGGTCGTGCAGAACGCAAAACGTCTGTCGGCGGTCAGGACCCGCTGGATCGACGCGGCGGATTTTTCGGCGGCGGTGGAAGCAGCGGAAGAAAAGATGACGGCCGCGGCCGCGCGGTGGGATCTTTAAAAGGGGGAAACCGCATGGAAAAATGTTATGCGATGGTGCTGGAGGAACCCGGCAAATTTGTAAAAAAGGAGTTCCCGATTCCCGAGCCCGGCGACCGGGATCTCCTGCTGCGGGTCGAGATGGTTTCCATCTGCGGAAGCGACCGGCTCCTCTACCGTGGGAGCCACCGGCTCTCCTCCTTCCCGAAGATTCTCGGGCATGAGGTCGTCGGCTATGTCGACAGGCTCGGAGCGGCCGCTAAACGGGAGTACGGCGTGGACGTCGGCGACCGGGTCACGGTGGAGCCCTATATCGCCTGTAACAAATGTGAGTACTGCCTGACCGGCCTCTATCAGGCGCACCTGCCCCATATGACCTATGGGGTCGCGCTGAACTGTGACAAGCCGCCCTACCTGTGGGGGGCGTACAGCCAGTATCTCTTTGTGGCGCCCGGGAGCAGGCTCCACCGGATCGCGCCGGAGGTCCCCGCGGAGGCCGCCTGCCTCTCCTCGGTCATCGGAAACGGCGTCCGGTGGGTGCGCACCAAGGGCGAGGTCCGGTATGGGGAGAGCGTCGCGATCGTCGGCGCGGGCGCGCAGGGGCTGGCCTCGGTGGTCGCGGCAAAGGAGTCCGGGGCATACCCGATCATGGTGATCGGCCTTACCAAGGACCGCGTCAAGTTTGAGGTCGCCCGGGAATTCGGCGCGGATTTCATCATCGACCTGCAAAAAACCGACCCAGCGGAAGAGGTCCGCAGGATTACGGGTGGGAAAATGGCGGACGTCGTCATTGAATGCGCCGGCGTGCCCGCGTCTGTGCAGACGGCCTTTCGGCTCCCGCGGGACTGCGGACGGGTTGTGCTGGCGGGCGTCAACGGCGGCAGGGAGGTCCCGCTCAAGACGGACGTGATCGTCAACAACGAGCTGGTGGTCCGGGGTGGCCATGGGCAGTCGTGGGACGTCGGGGAGGCGGCGGCGCTCATCAACAGCCGGAAATATGCCGTGGAAAAGATGATTTCCCACAGATTCCCGCTGGAAAAGGCGGAGGAGGCGATGCGGCTTTTCCTGGAGGGACCGGAGGACTGCATCCGAATCGGGCTGGTGCCTGAATCAGGGCCCCGTAAAGTGTAGGAAGAGAACAGAAACCGACGACCTGGAAGGAATGGGTAGAAAAGATGAAAAAGCTATTTTGCATCGGTTTGGCCGTCTGTATGGTTTGTCTCATTGCATTCAGCGGTTGTGGGAAACAGTCGGATTTGCCGGCGGGCAGTCCGTCGGCGCAGGCCGCCGGGGAGAACGGAGGCGGCGTGATCGTCGCAAAGTTTGCGCATGCGCTTTCTCCGCAGTCTCCCTATCAGACGGGAGCGGAAAAGTTCAAGGAGCTGGTGGAAGAGAAAACGGGCGGGAAGGTCGTCATTGAAATCTATCCGAACGGGCAGCTCGGCGCGGAACGGGACCTCTTTGAGGGGCTCAAGCTCGGAACGGTCGAATTCGCCGTGGGCGGCATGGGCGTGCTTTCGCAGGCGTACGAGCCGAAGCTCGAGGTGTTCGGGCTCCCATTTATGTTTGAGAGCCGCGAGGAGGTTTATGAGGTCCTCGACGGTCCGGTCGGGCAGGAGCTTTACAAGCCGCTGCTTGAGAACCAGATCGAGATCGTCGGAAATTTTGAGGCGGGCTTCCGGCAGCTCAGCAATTCCAAACGCCCGGTCAATTCGATCGACGACGTGAAGGGCCTTAAAATCCGGACTCCGGAGGGCAGCGTCTACATCAACACCTGGAACGCGCTGGGCGCCAGTCCCACGCCGATCGCGTGGAACGAACTCTACAGCGCCCTGCAGACCGGCGTCGTGGACGGCGCTGAGGTGCCGATCAGCAATTTCGCGACCTCCGGCTTTGGCGAGGTGCAGAAGTATTACGGCTGGATCAACTACATGTACGATTCCATCCCGTTCGGTGCGAGCAAATCCTTTATGGACAGCCTGAGCCCCGAGCTTCAGGAGGCGGTCCGCGAAGCCGCGAAGGAGGCGTGCGATTTTGAGCGGCAGACCGTCAAGGAGATGGAGGCGCAGCTTCAGGCGGAGCTGGAGGGACAGGGCGTCCAGTTCACGACGCCCGATCTGGAGCCCTTCCGCGCGGCCGTGCAGCCGATCTATGACAATTACGCCGACAAGGAAACGCTGGGCAAGGTGCAGGCCGCGCTCGGCCGCCAGTGAGAGGGCGCGCTTATGGACGGCGGAAAACAGAGGGACAAATCGAAGATCGCGGAGCTGTTCCCGATCATACGCGAGATTCGGAATCAGGATCTGGCGGACAGGATCGCCGCGGTCTGGCTGCGCGCGTGGGGAATGAGCAAATGGGAGCGCCTCGAGGACGCCTGCTTCAACCCCGATATCCAGGAGAGGGACTGCCGCCTTGTCGACCATGTCAACGTGACGACGATCGCTTCCCTTCAGATGGCGAAGCTGATCGAGCGGTATCAGGGGGAATCGTTCGATTACGAACGGATTTTGACGATCGGCCTGCTGCACGACGTGAGTAAGCTGCTGGAATATGAGCCGGACGGGAAGGGCGGCTATCAGAGGTCGTCCATCGGAGAAAAGCTGCAGCACGGCTTTTACGGCGCGGTACTGGCGCGGGAGGAGGGCTTCTCCGAGGAGGCGCTCCATCTCATCCTTACCCATACACCGCAGTCGAAGATGAAGCCGCAATATAAGGAAGCGATCCTGTTTTCTTACATGGACCTCTGCGACGCGGACATGGTTTTTTACGAACGCGGGCTTCCGCTTTTCGCAGAGTGAACCGGAACGAATCTATGTGTGTGCGCGGCGCCGTCACGGGGCGGCGCCGCGGGCCGCGCAAAGGGCGCGGCGAAAGGGAGGAAAAGAATGGGCCTTATCAAGAAGACGAACGAAGCCGCCGACAGGCTTTGTCAAATTCTGCTGGTCGCTTTGTTCACACTGATCATCGTCTCCTCTTTCCTGCAGGTATTTTCCCGTTTTGTCCTTGGAAAGGCGTTTGTCTGGACCGATGAATTGAGCCGCTACGGACTGGTCTGGCTGACCTTTGTGGCGGCGGGGCTCGGCTTCCGGAGGAAATCCCATGTGGCGATCGACGTCGTGATCGGCCTGTTCCCGGAAAAGCAAAAGCAGGCGGCCGCCGGGGTCCAGTCGGTGCTGGTCGCGGCGATGGCCGTGTTCCTTCTGGTCAAGGGCGTCCAGCTGGCGGGCATGACGATGGGGCAGGATTCCCCCGCGATGGGGATCCCCATGGGGATCGTCTATGCCGCAATTCCCTTTTTCAGCCTGCTGACGCTGCTGTTTTCCCTGGAGGACCTCTGCGGGCGGCTGGTCCCGCAGAAGGACTGTGAAAGGAAGGAGGGATCCCTGTGACGCTGGCGATATTGCTGATAACTTTTATCGTTCTGCTGCTCTTTGGAATGCCGATCGCAGCGGGAATCGGCATTTCCTCGATTCTGGCGCTGGTTGCGAAGGCTTCGCTTCCGCTCACGATCGTTCCCCAGCGCCTGCTGGTCGCCGTCGATTCCTTCCCGCTGCTGGCGGTGCCGTTCTTCGTGCTGGCGGGGGATATCATGTTGATGGGGGGAATCTCCGGGCGGCTGGTCAAGCTGGCGAAGGTGCTGGTGGGCAGGGCGAAGAGCGGGCTTGCCTATGTGACGATCGTGGCTTCCGCCTTTTTCGGCGCGATATCCGGTTCCGCCGCCGCGACGACGGCCGCAATCGGCGGAATGATGTACCCTGAAATGATCAAGGGAAACTATAAACCCGACTTCGCATCATTCCTGGGTGCGCTGAGTGGGACGCTCGGCCTGCTGATCCCGCCGAGCATTGCGCTCATCATCTACGGTACACAGACGAATTCCTCGGTTGGAAGCCTGTTTATGGTGAGTGCCGTCGCGGGGATCATTACGACGGTGGTCTATATGCTGACCGCGAAGCTCTCCCGAAGAGGCGGACAGGCGGCCCCGCAGGAAAAATCCGGGGAATCTGACGAAAAGTTAGGACTATGGAAAGCAGTCAAGGAAGCGTTCTGGGGCCTGCTCTCCCCGGTCATTATTCTGGGAGGCATCTATTCCGGGACCTTTACCGCCACGGAGGCCGCTGTAATCGCGGTGCTCTACTCGCTGATCGTCGGCTTTTTCATCTATCGGGAGCTGACCCTCAAGAAGCTCAAGGAGGCGTTTGTCAATTCCGCGTTGACAACGGGTATGGTCCTGTTGCTGGTGGCGGTCGCGTCCCTGTTCAGCTGGATTCTTACCATTGAAAACGTCGGGCGGATGCTGGGAGACGTCGTGGTTTCCTTCGGGCTGACGACAGTCGCCTTTTTCATCACCGTGAACCTGCTCTATCTGGTCCTTGGAATGTTCATTGAAACGATCCCCATCATCATCCTGACAACCCCGATCTTTTACCCCATCGCGCTCACTCTGGGGATCGATCCAATCCATTTCGGTGTGATCACCGTCTTTAACCTTGCGTTCGGGATGGTGACGCCGCCCTTCGGGCTGGACCTCTTTGTGGCGGCGGGCTATTCCAAAAGGCCGATCCAGCGAATGGTGGCTTCGGGGAAATACTTCTATGCCGCGGGCATTGGGCTGATCTTCTTATTCAGCTTTTTCCCGCAGCTCATCATGTGGGTCCTTTAGGCGGGGAGGGAGAGAAACGTGAGAAAGGTTTTAGTGATCGGCGCGGGTCCGGCGGGTTATGTCGCGGCCCTGCGTGCGGCCCAGTTAGGCGGGGAGGTGACGCTTGTCGAGCGTGCGCAGGTGGGCGGCACCTGCCTGAACCGGGGCTGCATCCCAACGAAAACCTATTTGAAGAGCGCTGAGATGTACAGGCAGGTTCGGACTGCGGCGGCCTACGGGATCAGTACAGGCGGTCCTGCAGTGGATTTCCCGTCGATCCGGGCGCGCAAGGACGCGGTTATCCGGCAACTGGGCCGAGGGATTCAAATGCTTTTGAAAAAAAGCGGCGTGCGGCTTGTGGAGGGGACGGCCTGCTTCCTCTCGCCGGGGGAGGTACGGGTAACGGGAACGGCAGGGGATTTCGTCTGCACGGCAGACGAAATCCTGATCGCCACGGGTTCCCGCCCGTCGGCGCCCCCGATTCCTGGATTGGAGGGAGCGGGGGTGTTTGACAGCGACCGCGTTTTTGATTTTCCCGGACTTCCGAAGAGCATCCTGATCGTCGGCGGAGGCGTGATCGGCATGGAGTTTGCGAGCTTTTACGCTTCGCTCGGGACGGATGTGACGGTGGTGGAGTTGCTGGACCGTCTGCTCCCGGGCACGGACAGGGAGATTTCCGGGCTGGTACGAAAAAAGCTGGAAGGGGAGGGGGTAACCTTCCGCCTGGGGAGCAGGCTTCTTCAGGTGGAAAGCGACTTTGACGGGACGGTGGCTACGGTTGAGGGCGACGAGGGGACGGAGGAGCTGCTGACGGACATGGTGCTGGTGGCGGCGGGCAGGCGCGCGAATTGCGAAGGGCTGCGCCCCGAGGCCGCAGGCCTCCGGACTGAGCGGGGATGCCTTGTGACGGACGAAAAGGGCCGCACAAACGTTCCGCACATCTATGCGGCCGGCGATGTGACCGGCAAGATTCAGCTTGCGCACGCCGCCTCACGGGAAGCGGAGATCGCGGTGGAGGAGATGTTCGGCCTGGATACCGGGCTGACGCTCGGCGCTGTCCCGGGCTGCATCTTCACCCATCCGGAGATCGCCTTCGCCGGGCTCACGGAGGAGGACGCCCAAAAGGCCGGTTATCAAACGCGGATCGGCCGCTTCCCGTTTGCCGCAAACGGGAAGGCGCTCATTGAAGGGGAACCGGACGGTTTTGTGAAGGTGGTCGCGGACGCGGTCAGCGGGACGCTGCTGGGAGTCCATATCGTCGGCCCGCAGGCAAGCAATCTGATTGGCGCGGGCGCCGTGGCGCTGTCCGCCCACATGACGGTTGGAGAGTTCGCCAATACGGTGTTTGCGCATCCGACGCTGGGGGAGGCGCTCCACGAAGCGGCGCTGGACGCTGAAAAGCGGGCGCTGCACATACCAAACTGACCGTGGCGGCGCGGAGAGGGGGAGGGCAATGCTGCTCGTTGAAAATTTTTCGATTGACCCCTATTACAACCTGGCAGCGGAGGAATACTTCCTAAAAAAGGTTCCCGATGACGTGGTCATGCTGTGGCGCAACGACCGGGCGGTTGTTGTGGGAAAGAATCAGAATTCCACCGAGGAAATCGACGCCGCATATGTCGAGGACAGGAAAATCGCGGTCGTCCGCAGGTTGACGGGCGGGGGCGCGGTTTTTCACGACCTCGGAAACGTCAACTTCACCATCATCAGCGAGGACCGCGCGGGGGAGCAATTCAATGACTACGCCCTTTTTACCAAGCCCGTGCGCCTCTTTCTGGAGACTCTGGGAATCCGGACGGAGCTGTCCGGGCGCAACGACCTGCTGGTTGACGGACGCAAATTTTCCGGAAACGCCCAGGCGCGGTATGGCGGCCGGATGCTCCATCATGGGACGATCCTCTTTGATTCCAATATGGGGGATTTGGCGGGCGCGCTGAATCCAGGTCCGCTGAAGCTCGAGAGCAAAGCGGTCAAATCGACAAAATCCCGGGTGGAAAATCTGATTTCCCACCTGCCGGAGCCAATGACGGTGGAACGGTTCTGCGCGGAGCTCCGCCGTTTTTTCCTCACGTACTTCCCGCAGGCTTCCCCCTATGGGATCGGCCCGGCGGACGACGCGGAGATCCGGGCGCTGGTCCGTCAAAAATATGGAACGTGGGAGTGGAATTATGGGGAGTCGCCGCCGTATACCTTCCGCAATGTAAAAAAACTTTCATTCGGGATTGTGGACCTCCGCATGGAGGTCGTGGAGGGCAGAATCCAAAACGCCCGCTTTTTCGGCGATTTTTTCGGACGCCGGGAGATCGACGGAATGGAACGGGCCCTGAAAGGCGTCCGCCACAGCCGGGACGCGCTGGAGGACCTTCTGCGGGGAATCCCGGTCGGGGAATACCTCTCCGGCTGCTCCCGGGCGGAGCTTTCCGGGCTCTTCTTTTAGATGGCGCGCGATGATAAAAATAACGCTGCTTGCCAACGCGGGCCTGCTGCTCGAGGCACCGGGAGCGAGGCTGCTCGTGGACGCGCTGTTTTCGCTCCCGGCGCCCGGCTTCAGCGCGCCTTCCGGGCAGATGCTGGATTCGGCCCTCCGCGGCGGGGTGGACTGCCTGCTGGTCACCCACCGCCATCCCGACCATTTTTCAGAGGAACTGGCAGAACGGTACGCCGCCCACGGGGATTTGGCAGAGATTCTGCTCCCGGAGACGGAACCGGGACAGACGGTCAGCCGGCCAGGCTGGTCGGTCGAAGTCATACGAACAGGGCATCTGGCTGGTGGGAATGCGTTTGGCGCTGTTCCCCATAACTGTTACCTGATTGATCTTTTTGGCGTTCGGCTGCTCATTACAGCTGATGCGGAATTTCGGGTTTCAAAGGCCGCCAAGGCGTTTTGCAATGCGCGGGCCGACGTGATTTTTGTTAATCCGGTTTTCTTCTCAAACTCCGTGGGGCAGCGAATTCTGCGGGACTGTGCGCCGCGCTTGGTGTGCGTCTATCACGTCCCGTTCCTGAAGGACGATATCGGGGGGCTGCGGCGGCTTGCCGCCGGGAGCTTGAGGCGGTTCGGCAGCGCGCATAATCGAGTGGAGGCACTGATGGAGGAAGGCCAAACATTGTTTTACTGAGCTGGCTGAAAAGCCCCGACGGTTATACCCCCGAGCTCCTGAAATATCAATAGCGGAATAGCTTTAGGCCGCAGGTCACAAAATATCCCCAAATCACTTCCCGCAAAAAAGCGAACCCGGGACCGATCAAAGATCGGTCCCGGGTTCGCTTTTTTGGGCATAAATGGGAAAAATGGATCGGTTTCAAAAGGTACACGATATGAAATAGGTGGAATTCCCAGTAAAATATTTTTAGTTCTGAATAATATTAGTATATATAGGAAAATACTGTTAAAAGTATAGCACACAAAGCTCCAGATTACAATAGAAATTGTTCATAAAATCTTAAAATTTCTTGACTAATTGGGTCACAAAAAGTGTACCTTTTGTGACATCTTTGGGACTTATAAGCGGTAACGAACGGAGGGCGGGCGGATGAAAGCCGCGATCAGACAGTATTCCGGCAACATCCCGGTGACGATCGTTAACGTCAATACGATTTCAGAGTGTGTGGTTCGCCGCCGTTCGGGCGGCGGAGGCCTTACGGAGGCCGTTCCCCTGAGAATCGTTCAGGGTGAATTGCATAACGGTTGTTTTGCGGAAAAGATTCCGTTTACCGGGTTCCACGACCTGGTCATGAAATTGGACGTCCTGCTGGACCATTTGGCATTCCCCCAGCGGGACACCGCGCTCAGATCCTTTGGGAAGAATGGAATCAGGCGCTACCATCAGATGAAAGAGGACCTGCTCCCCCGGCTGGAACAGCCATGGAACGAACGGGTGATGCAGGAAGGCTGGGGCAGTTGCGCGACCTTTTCGGTGCATGTGTACGCACGGCAGAACAGCAGCTGGCAGGGAACGGTCCGCTGGCTGGAGGCGAAGGAGGAACGGAAGTTCCGAAGCGTGCTGGAGCTCAGCTACCTTTTGGAGAGCGCGCTGGATTTGGAACCTGAGAATCAAACGTCTGTTTAAAATATGGAATCGTTAAGGCATGGAGGGAATCAGGAATGAAGTCGCAGGGATGGGAAAAGAGAATGGGTTGGAGAAAGCATACGGCGCTGCTTTTGGCGGTGCTGATGCTGATGAGTACGATCCCGGTCTTTACATACGCGGAGGATATCGTCGGGGGAGCTTCTGAAGAGGGGAGCGCGCCGGCGAGCGAAGCCGCGCCCGCGGAGGAGAGCAAACCGGATGGGGAGCAGCCTCCTGAGAGCGGGTCCGCAAGCGGCGAAAGCCCGTCCGAGGAGCGCCGCCACAACGAGGACGACAAGGGGAGCACGGACGAATACAGCCTGACGGCGACGCAGGAGGAGGTCTTCACGGAGGACGGCCTCGCGGTGGAGATCACGGCGGTGTCGACCTTCCCCTTCACGCGGAACTTACATATCGAAGCGAAGGACGGCGGAAAGGCCGAGGGCGCCACGGAGGGCGCGGAGAAGGTCACGGGGGATCCGGAGGCGGCTTCGTCCGAGACTTCCGGCCCGGAGGAGAACGGTTCGGAAGCTTCGGGCGTCCCGGAGGAATCCACAAGCTCGGAAGCGGCAAGCTCGGAAGCGGGCAGCGTTCCGGAAGTGAGCAGCGCTCCGGAAGAGAGCGCATCGAGCGAAGAGAGCAAACCGGAGGAGACGCCGGAGAGCGGAAAACCGGAGGAGAACGGCAAACCCGGCGGGGCGGAGGACTCGTCGAATCCCATCAGTGAACTCGCGGAGGCTGCGGCAAGCGCGCGGATCAATCTGGCGCGGGTGCTGTCGGCGGAGATCACGGCGGAGGAGATCGTGCCGTTGCCGGAGAGCAGCGCGGCGGAGTCAAAACCGGAAAGCAAGCCGGAGGACCCGACGGCGGATACGGGCACCGGGGAGGAGAAGGCCCCGGCCCCGGATGGGAGCAGTTCGGAGAATCCCGCGCCGGGCGGGGAGAGCGAGGCCGCGTCCTCTTCCGGGGCGGGCCCGGAGGATACCGGTTCTGAAAATGCGGGTTCCGATGTGAACTCTGATGCTTCCAGCTCGGAGGCTTCCGGTTCGGAGGCCGCGAGCTCTGATTCGTCGAACTCAGATTCGTCGGGCACGGACGAGACGATGAGCGAGGGCAGGGTGACGGTGAACGGGGAAGGGGAGCCGTTCCGGTTCCAGCGGAAGTTCACGGTGACGAAGAACGGGACGTATGTTATCCGGATCTATGACGGCGAGGGGCCGCTGGAGGAGCGCTCCTTCTACACGGAAGTGGAAGTGACCTCGCTGGGAGAGCTGACGGCGGAGATCGCGCCGGGAAGCAATGGACAGTACGAGGTGGCGATGGCGTCGACCTATCCGGGGACGGAGCGGTTCACGGTGGAGTTCGTGCCGGCGGTGCGGGCAATGGCCCGATCGCGGAGCGCGGAGCCCGCGGAGGGGGAAGCGGTGGAGCTGCCCGTGGAGGATGTGACGGTCAAGAGCGGCGAAGAAGACGGCCACGAAGAAAACGCCCCGTCGGAGGTGACGGAGGCGAGCACCGCCGTGCCCGCGAGCGCGGACGGGGTGTACACCGTCAAAGCGTTCCGCGGCGAAAACCTGCTGACCACGATGTCCCTGGACGCGCCTGAACCGCTTGCGATCACGGGGACGCTGGCGGAAGCTTACTGGAACCCCAACGCATCCAGCACCACTGTGGATGGGGTGGAAGTTCCCGGCGGTAACGATACGACCGGAGACGGCTCCAAGGATAAGCCTGTCCAGACGCTCACAAAAGCGATCGAGCTTATACAGGACAACGGTATCATCCACAATATGGCACAGTGGACAATTGGAACGGGTGAGGCGTCGTCCTTCTCGTTCAATGGGAAAAATGCAACGATCAAGCGTTTCGGGCATACGAACCCAATCTTTGGCATCGGACCGGATAAGGTAGTCCAATTTACCAACCTGAAACTCGACGGTGCCGGCGAAATGATTCGCGTTACCAGCAGCGGCCAGCTCATCTTTGGCGCCGGCGTGGAGATGCTCAACGATGCCGCCATCCGTTTCGAAAAAGGTTCCACCAAGCTGCTCCAGCTCAGTGGGAAACCAAACGACGGTGCGCTCTATCGCCTCAGCGTTTCCGACGAGCACGTGAGCGGCACGAATCCTTTTGATGTGGTCCAGGTGACCGCTTCCTCCCTCACAGCCGCGGATGCGGCAACCTGCTTTGAAATCTCGATCGATAACAATACCGGATGGGGCCTGCGCGCGCGGGGCACCACAAAATACATCGAAGCATATAAGCTGGCGGACTATGCGGATAAAGCCGTCTACCTCTCGGCGGACGGCTCAGACAGCAACGACGGAGACCTTTCTTCCCGTCCGGTAAAGACCTTCGCAAGGGCAAGCCAGCTGATTAGGGACACCCAGCTCAAGGAAATCCGTATCACCGGAACCAAGCCGATCCCGGTTACTACAGCTGCAACCTGGTCCTTCCCGACGTCCTCCGGTTATCCGGAAGGCGTGGTCGTAACGCGCGATTCCCTGACCGGAGACATGATCAGCGTATCGAGTACCGGAAGCCTGACACTTCAGGACATCATTCTGGACGGCGCGTCTGTGAGCAATAACATCGTTCTTGTTGAAGGCGGTTCCGTGACCATCCATGGAGGCACCACGTTCCGCAAGTGGGGTTCTTCATCCTGCTATGCTGTCAAAGCGAGCGGGGCCGGTTCCACATTGTCGATGGACGGCGGCGAAATTGCCGGCGGCATGTATACGGATGGCCTATATGTCAGCGGCGAGGGCACCACGTTTACCATGTCCGGGAACGCGTCGATAAGCGGATGCAGATGGGGGGTATACATCACGACCAACGCAGCGTTTGTGATGGAAGGAGGGTCCATCGCCACAGCATCCTCCTCAACCAGTGCAAACGGCGTTTATGTCAGTGGGGGACCGTATTCCAACGCGACTTTTACGGCAATTGGCGGTACGATTACTTCCGCGTCAGGGAATGCGGTGAACGTAGCGGGAACGGAATTTCAATTTGACCCGACAAAAGCCGTGATCAACGGGAAAATTTATCTGGGCGATAACGGCGCGGTTATAAACCTTCTGGCAAAACCGGCCGCCGGGAAGGTGTACAACCTTCAGCCGGGCAGCAATTACAGCGGAGTACCATACTTTGGCTCTGGAAGTGTTGTCGTCGTACCGGCGGGAGACCTCTCCAGCGCGGCAGACTGCGCGTCGAATTTTGTGGACGCGGAAGGAAAATATTCGATCGGTCCGTCGGGCAACAACCTGATTCTGGTAGGCTCGGGCGTCTACGTGGATGGCTCGTCCGGCGACGACAGCCGGGACGGCCTGACCCCCGCCACAGCGGTAAGGACGTTGGGCGCGGCGGCGCAGAAGGTAACCGGCCTTGGCAGCGACGACGACAAGATCGTCTACGTCTGCAGCACGGTGAAGGTCCTCACCGATGAAGGGACGGTCGACTTCGGCGGCGCGACGCTCCAGAGGCTGATGATGAATGACTTGGAGATCGGTCCCCTGGTGGAAGGGCAGTCGGGGGGCATTACGCTCCAAAACGTAACGTTCGACGGCCTGTACGGCTCTGCAAAGAATACCGGAAGCCAGACGGGGCTGCTCGCAATGTCCGGCGGATCGGTGACCTTGGGGACCGGGGTCACGCTGCAAAACCACGACACGAAAACCGGCCCTGCCGTGGTGGTATCGGGCGGGAGCCTGACCATGGCAAGCGGCAGCAAACTGACAAACAACATCCTTAATAAGGAGTCCTCTTCTGGTGGATGCGCTCTCTGGGTGCAGGACGGGACTTTTACGCTGCAGTCAAGCGCTTCGATTACCAACAATAAGGCAATTATCGGAATCGGTAGTACGAACGGACAGCAGACGGTCTACGTCTCCGGCGGCGTCTGCAATCTCTCCGGCGGCAACATTTCCGGCAATTCAGCCCTGTTTTTTGGTGCGATCCGCCAGAGCGGCGGCACCATCAACATGACGGGCGGCAGCATCTACAGCAACACGGCATCAGAAGAAGAATTAAACAAGAGGGATACCGGCGGCGTCAGTGTGGAAAGAACCGGGGTCTTCAACATGTCGGGCGGCAGCATCTACAGCAACAAGGCCACGAGTGTCGGCGGCGTGTACGTCTATGGCGACGCGACAACCGCCGGGACCTTTGCCATGAGCGGTTCGGCCAGCATTGGAACCAACACGGCGACCGCCGGCACGGCCGGATTGCTGGTCAGCGGTACCCTGAAGATGGCAGGAAGTCCGTCTGTTTCGTCGGGCGTTTCGCTACAGAATACGGAGCGGCCGATCGTCCTTACAGGCGCTCTGACCGGTACCAATAAATATACCCTTGCCCTCCCCGACACATTTGTCGGCAAGACGGTGGTGCAGGGCCTGGCGGGAACGGCCGACGCGGCAAGTTACCTGTCGCGCTTCCCGCTCAGCACCGCCAGCAAGCAAAGCCTGACGCTGCGCGGGGAATCTCCCAATATTGTCGCCGGGGGGCTGAACATCTATTTGGCGGGAGACGGCGACGACACCGCGGACGGCGAAAGCGTAGACACGGCGGTCAAGTCCCTGAGCCGTGCCTTGACACTGCTGAAGTCCAAGCAGTCCGGCGCAAAAATTCTTTTCTGCCGGGCGCCGGTGGAGATCAGCTCGGGATCGCAGTCCTGGTCGACGACCGCTGTAACGAATAACGACGGCGCGACATGGACGCCGGTCCTGCAGCGTGCGCAGGGCTATACGCAGCCCTTCTTCAAGGTGACCGGCGGTACCCTTACTTTGGAAAATATTACACTTGACGGAAATGCCAGCGCGTTCACCAGCTCGACGGATTCCATTGTTTACATAAAGAGCGGGACCATGAACCTCAACAGCGGCGCCGTCGTCACCAACAACAATGGGTGCGGCGTGGGGGTCCCCAAGCAATATGAAGATGGGACAGGGACCCTCAATATCTCCGGGGGCACCATCTCCAACAACAAAGAATTTGGCGTTGTGGTTTACGGCGATTCCGCCAAATGTGTCATGACAAGCGGGACCCTCGATGGAAATGCCGGAGGGGTGCGGGTCAGGAGTGGAACCTTCACGATGAGCGGCGGCGTCATCCAGAATACAAAGAGCATGAGTTATTCTGGTGCGGCGGTTTACCTCGAATACAAATCAACGTTCAATATGAGCGGTTCTGCCAAGATTACAAACAATTCCGCTTATTCGTTGACGGACGGTAGTGTGATCGTTTCCAGCGGGACCTTCAACATGAGCGGCGGCCAGATTTCCGCCAATAAGAGCGGACGCGGCGTTTCCGTCAGCGGCGGGACTTTTCAGATGAGCGGTGACGCGAAGGTCGGCGGGGACAGCTTTACGGATGCGAACCCCGCCGGCGGGGTTTACGCAACCCGCGGCACCGTCGAAATCACCGGCGGCCAGATTTCTTATAACTACGGTCCCGGCATCCAAGCATACAACACAACGACATCCTCCGAGGACACCAGCGCGTTGAAAATCACGCTGGGAGACGGCGCGAAGATTTACGGGAACCGGGCTACCCAGGGGGCAGGCGTCTATCTTCAGACGTCCGCCTCCACGGGGATCGACTCTTTTAAGGTAAGCGGCGCCGCTGAAATCTATAACAACAACGCAACCGGAAGCGCCAGCAGTAATGGCGGCGGTGGCATTTACCTGGGCAAAAATGCGAAATTCGATATGACCGGCGGCAAGATTTACGGCAACGAGACCGCGGCTTCGGGCGGAGGCATCTGCGTGGGCGACGCAACGGCGTCCCTCACCATCTCCGGCGGCACCATTTCGAATAACCACGCGAATGGAACCACGGCGACTTCGGGCGGCGGCGGCGTTTCCCTTGTAAAGGGTGCGGGAATCACGCTCAACGGCGGAACAATTTCCGGAAACGATGCGGCGCGCAGCGGCGGCGGCATCTACGCGGCCGCGGGGAGTTCCGGCGCCATCGGCAATATCCAGCTGAACGGCGGAACCATCTCGGGCAATACCGCGAAGGGCACCACGACCGCCTATGGCGGCGGCGGAATCTGCCTGAACGACTATACGAAGGCAGAGTTCAATGGCACGCGGATTACCGGAAACACTGCCCAATATGGCGGCGGCGTTTATCTGACCGGAAGCAATGCGGAGTTCGTCGCGGTGCGCGGCGCTGTTACGGACAATACCGTCAGTTCCGGCGGAAACGGCGCGGGGGTCTACGTCGCAAGCCCGGGCTTCGAGCTGCAGGGCGGCGGAGCCGATATTTCGGGCGACATCTATCTGTCGGGAATCTCTTATCCGCTTCAGGTTTCACGCCTGATCTCCCAGACGTCCCGGCAGTATGAGGTCAGTCTGGCCGATTCGTTCAAGTCCGGGGGCGTCGTGGTCAAGCCGGACGGTTCGGAACTTTCAAGCGTAACGGCATATCTGAAGAATTTCTACACATCCAAATCCGGTTCTATCCTCGGCGAGGATGGAAAGAACATCGTCCTGCAGAGCATTGTCTTCCTCGATGGAACCAAGACGGCGTCCGGGGACGGCAGCACGCCCGACAAGGCGTTCAATAACTTTGCGGCCGCTTCGGCTGCCCTGACTTCCGGCAGCACGGCGATCTACATCTCCGGCCCCGTGACCGTCAGTGGCACGGAGAGCTGGACTCTGCCCACCGGCAAGTCCCTGCGCCGGTATTCCGGGTTCTCGGTCGCGGGCAAAGACGAATTCGATCCCTATTACGGGGATATGATCGTCGTGCCCACCGGCGCAACGCTGAACCTCGGCACGATCACGATCGAAGGCCGCCACAGCCAGGACATCGACTTTACGGCGACGGGTTCGATCATCCGGTTGAGCGGCGGCACGGTGAATATGAATGCCGGCACGACGCTGCAAAACAACAGCACCTCCGGAAACGGCGGCGCGGTGCGCATCGACAGCGGCGCCTTCAACCTGAACGCGGGCACCATCGCCAATACGGCCGCGAAGCAGGGCGGCGCGGTTTACCAAAACGGGACCTTCAACGTGAAATCCGCGGCGACCGTCTCGGGAGAGGTCTATCTCGGCACGGGCAAGACCGTCGGCGTCGCCGGCAGCGCGGGGACCGCGCTCAGCCTCGACATGGACGACGCGGCGGCGGCGCGCGCGGTCGTGACCTACACCACCGCGCCCACCAGCTTGAATCTCAATACCGAGCTGGCGAAATACACCCTTTCGGATGACGTCGCGCCGCTCTATAAGCTCGCCCGCAGAAGTACGGATACCAAGGTCTTCGAACTCCAGGAGAAGGGCGGCATCTACGTCGACGGAACCCGCAGCGCCGCGAGCGGCGACGGTACGGAACCCTCCAAGGCGGTCAAGACGCTGGGCGAGGCATACCAGAAGCTGGCGGGCACAGGCGGCGGAACCATCTACGTGGTGAACCCGGTTACGGTCAGCGGCACGATCACGCTGGGCCGGAGCTACACCGAGAGCAGCACGACCTATAACGCGGGCGGCCCGGTGACGATCAAACGGTACTCCAAACCGGCTGCCTTCACGACGGGAAGCAATACGGGTACCCTCATCAACGTCACGGGCGGTACGCTGACGCTCGCCGAGGGCCTCACGGTCGACGGCCACAGCGCCGCGGTCACGCAGGGCAAGGAGACCGTCCAGGCCCCGGCCGTGACGGCGGCGGCCCCGCTGATCTCGATCAGCGGCGGAACCGTGTCCGTCCAGAGCGGCGCGGTGCTCAAGGATAACAACAACGCCTCCGGAAACGGCGGCGCGGTGGCGACGAGCGGCACGGGAACCCTGACGATGACCGGCGGCACGATCGCGAACATGAAGGCGTCGCAGGGCGCGGCAATCCACCACAGCGGCTCGGCGCTCAATCTCAGCGGCGGCCCGTCGATCGCGGGAGAGGTCTACCTGAACGGCACGGGCAAGGTCATCAGCGTGCCGGGCAATACGATTGGGAACACCGCGCTGACGATCGGCATCGACAGCGCGAGCGCCAAGGAAAACCGTGCCGTGGTGGCCTACTCCTCAACGCCGACGGCGGCGGTGGAAACGCCGAAATACACCCTCAGCGAGGCGGTGTCGGCGGCCTTCTACCTGAACGCGAGCGGCAATAACCTGGTGCTCGCGGCCAAGGGCGCAGTCTATCTCGACGGGGTCAACGGCCTTGATACGCGGACGGGCGTAAGCCCGGCGCAGGCGGTCAAGACGCTGGGCAAGGCCTATGAGAAGATGAAATCCAATAACGCGAACACCCTCTATATCGTCAATACCGTGACGGTCGACTCGTCTGTCGAGCTCAGCGGCAGGTACTGCTATGTCGGCGGCGCGACCTATGACGCGGGAGCTCCGGTGACCATCCGGCGCTACTCCAAGCCCACCAATCCGCCGACAGGTTTTGAGGCGCTGAAAAATGGCGTGTCACTCTTCTCGATCGTGGACGGCGGCACCCTGACGCTCGAAAACATCACGATCGACGGCCACCGCTACGCGATCACCTCGGGCAAAACTTCCGTGATCGCACCCGGGATTAAGGCACATGAACTCATCAACATTTCAGCGGGCGGGACCCTCATGATGAATGAGGGCGCGGTACTCCAAAATAACAGCACCGACGGCGCAGGCGGAGGAGTATACAACTACGGCGCCGGAACAGTGGTGATGAACGCCGGAAGCCTCGTAACCAAGTGTACGGCGGATCTCAACGGCGGCGGCGTCTTTGTCAACGGCGGTACCTGCACCATTACAAACGCGGAGGTTTCAAACTGTGAGGCGGGGCTGAACGGCACATATAACGGCGGCGGAGTCTATGTCAGTGGAACGCTTGCGATGACCGGCTCGACGCTGTCCGAAAACACCGCGCCGAACGGTGCGGGCCTGTATCTGTCCTCGGGCAAGCACGAGATCAGCAATACCGTTTTCTCCAACAACACAGCCTCGGGAAACGGCGGCGGCGTGTATATGCAAAACTTTTCCCAAACGACCACGCTGAACCGCTGCACCTATGAGAACAACACAGCGACGCTCGGCGGGGGGATCTACGCGCTT
>NZ_DBMDHH010000005.1:67816-83126 GCF_057433415.1 Anaerotruncus sp.
CGAAATGAACGGCGGGTCCTTCTCGGGCAACAGCGGAGGCGGCGGTGGCGGAATCTGTATGACCTCCACGTCGACCCGCTCCCTGACGTTGAACGGCTCGTCCGACCTGAGCTTCGGGGAGGGCCAGGAGATTTTCCTGGGCGGCAAAACACAGATCAATGTCACGGCGAACCTGCCCTCCGGCGCGAGCATCCCCGTGGCCCTGGATGGGGGAGACTGCTATCTCGGCCGCCCGATTGTCGTCTTTGATTCAAGCGTGACGAACGACGCGACCGACCAGCTCGGCAAATTCTCGTTGGCGCACGCCGAGTACCACACATTCGCGTTCGTCATTCGGGCCTCGGACAGAAAGGTCATTGAGCTCGGCTATCCGCGCTCGATCACAGCCCAGCCCGAAGACGCCTTCGTGAAGCTGGGAACCCCGGCGTCCTTCACAATCACGACGGCGGGCGACACCCCGACGGGCTACCGCATCTTCAATAAGACGAAGAACGCCTATGTGGCCGGTGCGATCCTGGCGTTACCCGCCGCCGGCGACCCCAATACCGTGACGGTTTCCTTCACGCCGACGCTTGCCGACGGCGCGGGCGAATACCAGGTCGAGGCGGTGTATGGGACCGGCGACTCCGCGGAAACCCTGCGAAGCGACCCGGCGGTGCTCTCCCTCTGGGAGCTCGCCTACAGCGCTGGAAACGACGCGCTGACCACTTCGATCGAGTTGGCGTCGATGGTTCCCAACGACGCCGTGGACTTCACAGTGTACAGCGGCTACAGCCAGGCCGTGAAACTCCTGGTGGACGGCTACCAGTACACGGCGGACGACGGGCACGAAATCGGCTGGGAAACGGCGAATTACGTCACGACCCAGATAGGCCGGGTCACATGGGGCAGTACAGATGCGATGTCAAACATTGCGTTCATGTATAACGAGCCGGATAGGCATGCCAATATTTCAACGGGTGCCAGCCATAAATCGGAAGTATCCGCCGGCGGCACACATGATTTCTCCATTCACCTCTATAACGCCAACGCGATCGCGGAGCGGCACACCGGCACACTGGGCATGAACCTGTCGCTGCTGGACGGCGGCACGGAGACGAAAAAAGCCGAAAGCTCCGCCGAGGTCAAATTCCTGATGCAGCCCGCGGCGATCAACGCGACCCTGCCGCTCACCGTCCAGTCCTACGGCTACGGCGCGGACGGCTCGGTGGCGGTCCCGACGAACTACGGCATCCAGAACGGCTCCAACTTCCCGATCAAGGTGACCGGGCTGTCGGCGAAAGCCGCCAGCGGTTTCCGCCTCATGAGCCCGTCCGGCTTTGTGAGCGGAACTGACCGGACCTACCTCGTCAACAAGAACCAGATGTCCCACGGGCAGGCGACCCTGCGGCTGGCGGACCAGCAGATCACGACCGCTTCCGCGGGCGGAAGCTGGATGGCGGGCGCGGACTTCACCGGCTGGGCGATCGCGGGCGCGGCGTCCGAGGGGGCGTGGGTCTCCTACCCGATCGCGATCGAGAGCTACATCGCCAAGGGCGAGGACAGCACGACCGGGAAGCAGCTCGCCCAGGTGACCTATACGGTGGGCATTTCGCCCGAGAGCGTGAGCTGAGGAGGTGATGTGAAATGAACGAGACCGAAAGCGCCCCGCGGAAAAAGCGGGGACGCGCATGGCTTGCCGCGGGAATCGCGGTCGTTCTGGTCGCGGCAGCGGCTGCGGGATTTTTCTGGTGGCGCGGCAGCTACCGGCAGGACAGCTTCTTTGACGTGAGCGCGCTGACCGGCGCGCTGCCGGGAAAGAGCGAGGAGGAGGTCATCGCCGAGCTCAACCGGGTGGTGGACGAAGGCATGTTCAACATCGCGATCAATTCCTACATCACCTTCCCGGACGCAAAGGGCGAGGGCGTCGCGAACATCGAGAACGTCCCGGGAAACCGCTACAACATGACGGTGTCAATCGTTTTGGACGACACCGGGGAAACCGTTTACCAATCCAAGGGCATCAAGCCGGGCCAATACATACAGAAAATCAGGCTCGACGAGGAGCTGCCCGAGGGTTTCTATTACGCAACCGCGGTATTTACCGCCTACGCTCAGGATGAGGCGCACACCCGCGTCGGCCAGGCGGCCGCAAAGATCCAACTGGAAGTGGGAGGCTGAGGCGGCCGCGTATCGGCAGAAGGGGGAATGCGAGCGAAACGGTCATCCATCAAACGTCATTATAAAACCCATATCATATCAACATCAGGAGGTCAAAAATCATGAAAAAAATGTTAGCAGTTCTTCTCGCGGTATCCATCGTTCTGACCCTCGGCGTCACTGCCTTCGCGGCGTTTGACGACACCTCTGTAGCAGAGCCCAGCAAAATTAACCCCACTGACGGCAAGTACAGCGCGGACACCGAGTTCAGCCTGAAAATCGACAAGGACACCACCAACCCCGAACTGAACTCCCAGATCAACGTTTCGATTCCGCTGACTGTCGCGATGTACGGCTACGGCGCCGACGGTTCCGCCGCCGAGCCGACCACCTACCGCATTGTCAACAATGGCGAGATCGACATCAAGGTGGCGTCGATTGAGACAAAGACCGCGCAAGGCTGGACCATGGACGCTGGATCTTCGATTGCCGGTCTGACGCTGGGCGGGGACGGCAAGATGAGCGCATACAATCCCGCGAACAACAACTTGACGGAGAAACACCTGGTGCTTTATGTGAACGGCGTCGATGTCAAGGACGGCGTCGCGGCTCCGGTCGCCTCCAATTGGACCGTCGCCAAGAAGGATGGGACCGCGACTGAAAAAGTCCTGCCCCTCGAGTGCTTTGTCGCGAAAGGTACTGAGACCGCCAGCGTGCCGGTCGTCACCCTGACCTACACGATCGCCGCCGCGTAATCGGATTCATATCCTGTTTGCACTTAACCTGAGACATTTCTCCGGGAACCCCGCGCGGAAGCCTTCCGCGCGGGGCCCGGGGCCCCTTTTACAAGAATACCCACCGAAGCCCGCGGGGTTTCCCCGCGCCCCAAATTTAGAATACATGCGCCCGAAGGGGCGGTTGCGATAGAAAAAACAGAGGATAGGCGGTCGAAGGTATGGAAGAGCAAAAGACGCCCGAGAGGGCCGAAGCCCGGACGGACGGCGGCAAAAAGCTGCTGCTGGCGGCCTGCGTGCTGCTGGCGGCGGCGCTGGTCGTCCTGCTGGTCCTCCTGCTGCGGACCCCGAAGGCGGGGCCGTCCGGCATGGTGCGGGATACGGCCGCGCTGGCCGGGCAACTGGAAAACAAGACGGAGGAAGAGATCATCGCCGAGCTCAACCGGGTGGTGGACGAGGGGATGTTCAACATTTCGATCAACACCACGCCCACCTTTACGAATGGGAAGGCGGAAGGACCGCTCCAGATCGAAAACGTGCCGGGCAACCAGTATCTCATGCAGGTGCAGATCACGCTGGACGACACGGGCGAGCTGATTTACCAGACGGGGCTCATCGAGCCCAACCACCACATCCAGTCGGCTAAGCTCGACGTGGAGCTGGAAAAGGGCGAATATCTCGCGACCGCGGTCTTCAACGCCTACGCCCTCGAAACGGAGGAGTACGTCGGTTCGGCGGGCGCCAAAATGACCATCACGGTTTTAAACTGACAGGGGAGGGACCAGAATGAAACGAATGATCAGGCTGCTTGCGGGGTGTCTCCTGAGCCTCTGCCTGCTGCTTCCCGGCGTGACGGCGCTGGCCGCGCCGGACGATACGGGAGAGGTGATCGATCCGTCCCTTCCGGCGGCCGCCGGCCGGGCGGGCACTCCGGAGGAGGAGACCGGCAGCCCCTCGGGCACCGAGGTGGGGGACCCGGGCGATTTCACGCTCGGCGAGGACGGCAGGCTCCAGGCCTCGACCGCCTTTTTCCTCACGATTGAAAAGGCGCCCTCGGGCGGCGGGAGCTCGGGCGGCGGTTCGGGCGATTCCGGCGGCATCCTGCGCCCTCTCGTCCCGCTCGACGTGAAGATCATCGAGGAGATCCCCATCCCGGTCTCGCCGATCCCCGACACGGGCGACGGCTCCCTGCCGCCCGCGCTGCTCTTTGCGCTGCTCGCGTCGTCGGGCGCGGCCGCCGCGCTCTGCGCGCGGCGGAAACAGGACCCGTAACCATGCGTTTCCCTGCCGGTTCCGCTTTCTCCGGAAAGCGGGGCCGGCTTTTTCTTGGATCTTTCAATAATGCAAATAAAACGGTGAAAACCGGTTGAAACGGGCGTGAAAAAGTGCTATTCTCGTATTAGGGGATTTTTGCAGAAAAAATCGCCGAATTGAGCAAAAAAGGAGGAAAAATCAGTGGATAACTGCGGCCGAAGTACCAAAATAGACAGCGACGTTCCGTTGCGGGCCGGGAAAACCGCGTTTCCGCCTGATTTTTCCCGCAGATAGCATCCCGCAGGAATATCGCCGTACAGGGGCGCCGGGTTTGGCCGGGGTCCCCGTGCGGTTTTGTCTGTTTGGGGCTTCCTCGCTGTAACGAAAGCAGACAGGAGGATGAACCAATGGAAATGGAATACGATTTCGACCTGCTCATGGGGTACCTTGAAAACCGCGATTACCGCAGCCTGCGCGCCGCGCTCGCCGAGGAAAACGAGGTGGACATCGCCGACTTCATCGAGCGGCTCCCGCAGGAAAAGGCGACCCTCGCCTTCCGCACGCTGCCCAAGGAGCTGGCGGCGGAGGTCTTTTCCAACCTGCCGCCCGAGACCCAGCAGGTGATCGTCGGGTCGATCACCGACAAGGAGCTCTCCGCCATCGTGGAGGACCTCTTCGTGGACGACGCGGTCGACATGCTCGAGGAGCTGCCCGCCAGCGTTGTGAAGCGGGTGCTTAAAAGCGCGGCGCCCGAGACCCGCAGCCTCATCAACCAGTTCCTCAACTATCCCGAGAACTCGGTCGGCAGCATCATGACGGCGGAGTTCATCGACCTGCGCAAGTCGATGACCGTGCAGGACGCGATCAAGCGCATCCGGCGCACCGGCGAGGACAGCGAGCTGATCTACACCTGCTACGTGATCGACGACCGGCGTCTGCTCGAAGGGGTCGTGACCGTCAAGGACCTGCTGCTCGCCCAGGACGACGAGACGATCGGCGCGCTGATGGAACCCGACGTGATCACCGCCGAGACGACCGAGGACCGGGAGGAGGCCGTCCAGCGGATGATGAAGTACGACTTCATCTCAATGCCGGTGGTCGACCGGGAAAACCGCCTGGTCGGCATCGTCACCGTCGACGACGTGATGGACGTCATGGAGGAGGAGGCCACCGAGGACTTCGAGAAGATGGCCGCCATCGTCCCCTCCGAGCGCCCCTACCTGCGCACCGGCGTCTTTACCCTCGCGAAAAACCGCATCGTCTGGCTGCTCGTGCTCATGGTTTCGGGCATGATCACCGGCGGCATCCTCGGGCGGTATGAGGCCGCCTTCGCCGCCATGCCGCTGCTCGTCACCTTCATCCCCATGCTCACCGACACGGGGGGCAACGCGGGCAGTCAGTCGAGCACGCTGGTCATCCGCGGTATGGCCGTCGGTGACATCGGGCCCGCCGACTTCTTCCAGGTGCTGTGGAAGGAGCTGCGGGTCAGCCTCGTCGTCGGCGCGGCGCTCTCCGCCGTCAACTTCGCGCGGCTGCTGATCACCCATCCCGGAAGCCCCGCCCTTGCGCTGACCGTCGCGCTCGCCCTTTTTGCCACCGTCGTCATGGCCAAGACGATCGGCGGCGTGCTCCCGATGGCCGCGCGGATGCTCAAAGCCGACCCCGCCATCATGGCCGCTCCCCTCATCACCACGATCGTGGACGCGTTCGCGCTCGTCATCTATTTTTCGGTGGCGCAGGCGTTGCTCGGCCTCTGACGGACCACGCGCGCCCCGGGACCGCCTTGGCGGTCCCGGGGCTTTTTCGCGGGCGTCTGCGGGGAAAGGGGTTGACATTTGAACTGTAAATGATATTATTACAGTTGGAGAATGGAATTTTCCGGATGTCCGCACGTGCTTCCCCTTGACAACCGGGGCGGCGCGGCATATGATAGAAAAGTAAACAGTATCAGTTATCGTTTTCGATTCCGCGGACGCGCATAAACCGGCGGGCCCCGCGGCATGCTTGTGACAGACGGAAAGGAGACGGGTATGGCAATTCTCACGGGATATCTCGGCACCTACGATTCGCCGCGCAGCCGCGGCGTTTTCCGCTTCTCCTTCGACGGGGAGACGGGCGCGCTCACCGCGCCCGAGCTCCTCCTTGAGGCGCCCGACGCCAAATACCTCGCGCTGCGGGACGGCCTGCTCGCCGCTCCGGTGCGGCGGGGCAGCCGCGCGGGGCTCTGCCTCGCCGACCTGCGCGCCTCCGGCGGGCCCTGCGTCGTCGAATATCTCTGCGAGATGACGCCCGGCTGTTATACCGCCTTTGACGGGGACCGGGTCTACGGCGCGAACTTCCACGAGGGGACGGTGACCGTCTACCGGCTGGAGGCGGACGCGCCGCTCTTTGAAAAGCGGATCGAGATCGCCCCGGGGGCCGGCTGCCACCAGGTGCTGGCGCGGGGGCGGTTCCTGCTTGTGCCCTGCATGAACCTCGACGAGATCCGCCTCTTCGACCGGGAGAGCCTGGCCCCCGCGGGGAGCGTCCCCTTCCCGAAGGGGAGCGGGCCGCGCCACGGGGTGTTCGACCGGGCGGGGGAGCGGCTTTTCGTGGCGGCGCAGGGGGACAATACGCTCTACAGCTTCGAGGCGGGACCGGAGGGGTTCGTCCCGGCCGGGGCCGAGCCGCTGCTGCCGCCCGGCGCGCGGGAGGGGAGCGAGGCGGCGGCCGTGCGGCTCTCGAACGACGAGCGGTTCCTCTACGTCTCGGTGCGGGGGGAAAACGTGATCGCCGTGCTCGAAGCCCGGGGGACGCGCACGCGGGTGATCCAGCGCGCGCCCTGCGGAGGCGACCACCCGCGCGACATCCTGCTCTCCCCCGACGGGCGGTTCCTGCTCGCGGCGAACCGGAACGCGGGCGGGCTTGTGTGCTTCGCGGTCGACCGGGAGACGGGGCTCATCGGAAAGGAATGCGCGCGCGTGGACGCGTGCGAAGGGGTGGCGGTTGTGCTCGACGCCCCGAATGAAGACGCTCAGGCCGCCCCGGGGGGCGGCGGGAAAGGATGGATGACGGATGCAGGCGCTTTTTGACATCGGAATGGTGGGGCTTTCGGTGATGGGCCGGAGCCTCGCGCTCAACATGGCGGACCACGGCTTCCGGGTGGCGGGCTACAACCGCAGCCGCGAGGTGACCGAACAGGTGATGCGGGAACACCCGCATGAGAACCTCTCCCCCTTCTACAGCCTCCAGGAGCTCGTGGCGGCCCTCAGACGGCCCCGCAGGGTCATGCTGATGATCCAGGCCGGTTCGCCGGTCGACGCGGTTATCGGGCAGCTGGAGCCGCTGCTCGAGGAGGGGGACATCCTCCTCGACGGGGGCAACTCCTTCTTCGAGGACACCCGGCGGCGGCAGGCCGCGCTCGAAAAGAAGGGGATCGTCTACTTCGGCGTGGGCGTCTCGGGCGGCGAGGAGGGCGCGCGGCACGGCCCCTCGATCATGCCGGGCGGCGACGAGCAGGCATACCCGCTCGTGCGCCCGGTGCTGGAGGCGGTGGCCGCGCGCGCGGCGGGAGAGCCCTGCTGCGCCTACATCGGCCCGGACGGCGCGGGGCACTACGTCAAGATGGTGCACAACGGCATCGAATACGCCGACATGCAGCTCATCGCGGAGAGCTACCTGCTGCTCAGGCATGTGGGGGGCTTTTCCAACCGGGAGCTGGCGGACGTCTTCGCACGCTGGAACGAGGGGGAGCTGCGCAGCTTCCTGGTCGGCATCACGGCGGGCGTCTTCCGCGAACGGGACGACCTGGCGGAGGGGGAGCTCATCGACCGGATCGTCGACAGCGCCGCCCAGAAGGGCACCGGCCGCTGGGCGAGCATCGAGGCGCTCAGGCAGGGGGTGGACCTCTCGATGATCACCGCCGCCTGCAACGCCCGCATCCTCTCCAACCGGCTGGAGGAGCGCGCCGCGGCCGCGAAGCTGCTGCCCGGTCCGGAGCCGGCGCGGGCGGGGGACCGGGAAGCCTTTGCCGAGCAGGTGCGCGAGGGGCTCTACGCCGCGAAGATCGCCGCCTACGCGCAGGGCTTCGCGCTGCTGCGCGACGCGTCCGGGCGGTACGGCTGGGACCTGAGGCTCGGGGAGATCGCGTCGATCTTCCGCGCCGGGTGCATCATCCAGGCCGCCTTCCTCGACGACATCACCGCCGCCTACCGGCGGGACCCGGGGCTCGAAAACCTCATGCTGGACGAATTCTTCCGCGCGCGGGTCGCCGATAACCAGCGGAGCCTGCGCGCCGCCGCGGGGGCGGGGATCGCCTCCGGGCTGCCGCTGCCCGCGATGACCGCCGCCGTCTCCTATCTCGACGCCTTCCGGGGTGCGCATGTCGGCGCGAACCTCATCCAGGCGCAGCGCGACTGGTTCGGCGCGCACACCTTCCTGCGCACCGACCGGGAGGGCAGCTTCCACCACGAATGGGGGAAGGGACTATGAAGGCGTTCACCATCTTCGGCGGCACCGGCGACCTCACCTTCCGCAAGCTGCTGCCCGCCCTCTACAACGCCGGCGAGTCCGGCGGGCCGGGCGCGGATTACCGTATTCTCATCATCGGGCGGCGGGACTACACCGACGAGGGCTACCGCGAGCTCGCGCGGGAATGGGTCCGCAAATACGCCCGCCTGCCCTATTCCGAGGAGGCGTTCGGCCGGTTCGCCGGGCGCATCGGCTACTACCGGATGGACTTTTCCGACCCGGCGGCGTACGCCGGGCTGGAGGAATACTATGAAGCGGAGGGGGTCGACGGGCATATCTTCTACCTCGCGGTCGCGCCCCGCTTCTTCGGCGTGATCGCCGACGGGCTCGCCGCGGTGCGCGGCGCGCGCCGGGGCAAGGTCATTCTCGAAAAGCCGTTCGGCGAAAGCCTCGCGGCCGCCGGGGAGCTCAACCGCAGGCTGGAGGCCTTCTTCGACCCCGAAAACATCTACCGCATCGACCACTACCTCGGCAAGGAGATGGTCCGCAACATCCAGACCATCCGCTTTACCAACCCCATCTTCACCAACCTCTGGGACGCGCGGTTCATCGAATCGGTGCAGATTTCCGCCCTCGAGGAGGAGGGGGTCGGCACGCGCGGCGGTTATTACGACACGAGCGGCGCGCTCAAGGACATGGTGCAGAACCACCTGTTCCAGATCCTGTCGATCGTCGCCATGGAGCGGCCCGCGCAGTTCTCCGGCCCCGATATGCACGCCGAGCAGCTCAAGGTTCTGCGCGCTCTGCGTCTGCCCGAGGCGGGCGGGGTGCGCGACGCCCTGCTGCTCGGGCAGTACGCGGGCTACCGCGCGGAAAAGGCGGTCGCGCCCGATTCCTCCACCGAGACATACGCCGCGCTGCGCCTCTTCATCGACAACGACCGCTGGCGTGGCGCGCCCTTTTACATCCGCACCGGCAAAAAGCTCGGCCGGCGGGAGATGCAGGTCGCGGTCGTCTTCCGCCGCCCCTCCCCCGACGTGGCTCACGACGTGCTCCTCATCAAGATCCAGCCCACCGAGGGGGTCTACCTGCAGTTCAACATCAAGCGCCCCGGCGACACCGACGAGGTCGCGCAGGCGAAGATGGATTTCTGCCAGAGCTGCTCGCTCGAAAACCGCATCAACACCCCCGAGGCGTACGAGCGGCTGCTCGGCGCCTGCATCCGCGGCGAGCGGTCGTGGTTCTCCCAGTGGGACCAGATCGAAACGAGCTGGCGGTTCGTCGAACGCCTGCGGGAGCTCGGCCGCGCCGAGGGCCTGCCGGTCCTGAACTACGAGCCCGGCTCGATGGGCCCGCCCGAGGCGGACGCACTGCTCGCGCGGTTCGGGCACGGCTGGTTCCATTGAGCGGAAAGCCCGGTCTTGCAAATCGCGGGGGAGTCCTATATAATAGGCAGTACAATCGTTGAATGATAGTGAAACCAAAGAGAACGGGTATCCGACGGAGACATTATGGTAACGAGCGTCATGCTTGCCGACAGAAATCCATGCCCGGCCCCGCGTCCTGGTACAATTGAAAAGGATATTGTTGTCAAAGCGGCTCCAAACCAAAACCCGGTTTGGAGCCGCTTTGGGTTTTACTGCCCTGATTCTGTCAGATTTAACAGGATTTGCACCCGCTCCCGCCGCCCGGACGGGCGTGCGGAGCGGGAAAGAAGCGGGCGGCGGGTGTTTTATCGGGCTTCCCGGTGATACTACCTTATGACACGTTTTCAGGGAGATGTCGCCGGCGTATCCGCGCCGGAGGAGGGAAGGATTTTTGGAGACACGTATATTCGGATACGCGCGGGTGTCGACCCGGGACCAGAACGAAGACCGCCAGCTCATCGCGCTGGCGGAGGCCCGGGTGCGCCCGGAATTCCTCTTTGTGGATAAACAGAGCGGCAAGGACTTCAACCGTCCCGCCTACCGCAAGCTCTACCGGAAGCTCAAAAAAGGGGATATGCTCGTCGTTAAAAGCATCGACCGGCTGGGCCGCAACTACCAGGAGATCATGGAGGAGTGGCGCAACATCACCAAGAAGAAGGGCGCCGACATCCGCGTGCTTGACATGCCGCTGCTCGATACCAGCCAGAGCCGCGACCTGCTCGGCACCTTCATCAGCGACCTGGTGCTCCAGCTTCTCTCCTTCGTCGCCCAGAACGAGCGGGAGAACATCCGCCGCCGCCAGGCCGAGGGGATCGCCGCCGCCAAGGCGCGCGGGGTCGAGTTCGGCCGTCCCCATAAGTCGCTTCCCAACCACTTCGACGAGCTGCTCTGCCAGTGGCAGCGCAAGGAGCTGACCGCCGCCGAGATTGCCAAGCTGTGCGGCGTCAGCCGCTCGACCATCTACCGCCGCCGCAAGCAGACGGGGGAGAGCTGATTTGCCGCGCTGCGCCCGGCGGGGCTTTTTGCGCGCCCCTCCGGGGCGCTTCAGATGTGCCGCCTTCGGCGGCGAAGATTGCCGGGTCCCGCCCCGGCAGGCGGGGTACTTTCTTTGCGTCAAAGAAAGTACCCAAAGAAGGACGCCTAAGGGGGCTCCGCCGCCCCCTTAGGGATCCCCTGGAGTACCTTGCCAGAACCCGCAAGTTACCGTCACTCCCCACGGGTGCACCAGCTGAAGGCTCAATTCAGGTTGCGGGCGCTCCCAACGGCCGAAGCCGGATGGCTCGCCAAAACCATACGGCGGAAAACAACGCCCGTTCCGGGCGTTCGCGCGCCTTGCCCGCGTGCGCGGCGAAGCCGCGCAGTTTTCCGCCTCCCCGTGGGCGCTACGCGCCACGCAAAAGCGGCCGTGCCTCCCCTATGGGAACTACCGGTACGGTTCCGGGGATTCTCGGGCAGAGGCATTGCGCCCGCGGCGCGGCGGCGGGCGGGATGCTGTACACTTGTCCGTTTATCCGTGACGGGGCGCCGCCGACTTTGGCCGAAGGCCAACCGGAGGCGGCGCTGGGGTCGCAGGGATTTGGCCGCAGGCCATCCTGATAGAGAATCCGGCCCGCAGGGCCGGGTCCGCGCAGCGGACTCAAGCCGGGGCCGCGGGGCGGAGCGCCCGCGAGCGGCCGTCGCGCGTAGCGCGCTCCGGGCGCAGCCCGGGCAGGCCGCCCAGGCCCCCTGCGGTTTCTTTCCCCTATTTCTTGGGCGGCCAAGAAATAGGGCCGCCCGCCGGGGCGGGACCCGGTAGCTCCGCCGCTCGCCGAGCGACCACCGACAAACTGCGCCGCTCGATGAGCGGTAAACCTAAGGGGTCGCTGTCGGTCGACTACCGGCAACTCCGCCACTCGGCGGCAAACAAATAGCGGCCGCCAAAGGCGGCCGCTTTATTGCGGGATGCATTGATCGGGCGGGGGTACGCGGGGAGAGCCGCCGGCCCTCGTCCGTGAGGCGGGGATACCTTAGACCGCCCACTTTTCGATCTGCTTGATGAAGTGGCTGTCCTCGGTGACGACCTTGACGGGCTTGTTGTAGTCGAGCGCCATCAGGCCGAGGATCGATTTTGCGTCCGCGATCTTGCCGTCGGTGGTGTGCACGCCGATGTCCTCGGACGACTGCATGGCGAGATACATGAACTGGCGGAGGTCCTCCGCGGAGTGAAGCATAACGTCTTTGATGATCATGATAAAACCTCCTTATGTTGTCGGTTGTGAAATGGTTGATTCTCTCTCTGTCCCTATTAAACTACAAAATGGAAGCAATGTCAATATGTACAATGAATTTTTTAAAGTTTGTACATAATTTACATAATTAGCATTCGCGCATATAGAGTGCTAGAAATTCTGTAAACATTTCGTGAATTCCCTTGACTTTGCAGAAAAGTGTGGTACATTATAGTTGTTGGCACTCGTAAATAATGAGTGCTAAAGAGCCCTTCGCCGGGAACGGGAATGTGAGGTGGGAACGGTGAAGCTCGACATTCGAAAACTGAAGGTCCTGACGGCCATCGTCGAAACCTATATCGAGACGGGGGAGCCCGTCGGATCCAAGACGGTCGCCCGGAAGCTTGACTTCCAGGTGTCCTCCGCCACCATCCGCAACGATATGGCGGCGCTCTTCGACATGGGGCTGCTCGAACAGCCCCACACCTCGGCGGGGCGGGTGCCCTCCCATCTGGGCTACCGCATCTACGTCGACCAGCTCATGCACTGCCAGCCCCTCTCGGAGGAGGAGCAGCGCGAGATCGACGCGCTTTTCAACGTGCGCGACCCCGATCCCGACAGGCTCCTGGAGGACGCGGCCGAGGCCCTCGCCGACTACACCAAGTGCGCGACCGTCTCGACCACCATCACCCCCAAGACGGTGCAGGTCAAGCGGGTCGAGATCGTCCCTGCGGGCGCGCGGACCGTCGTCGTGCTGGTCATCGCGACCAACGGCGTCATCAAAAACAAGGTCTGCCGCGTCGACTTCGGGCTGACCACCGAGATCGTCGAATTCCTCAACCAGTTCTGCAACGGCCGCCTGGTCGGCAAATCGGTTTCGGACATCTCCCAGTGGTACATCAACTCGATCGCCGTGACCCTCGGCGACTACTCCACCCTCTTCGTCCCGGTGCTCGCCACCGTGTACGAGCTCTGCCGCGAGATCAACGAGGGGCAGTTTTACACCTCCGGCAGCGTCAACCTGCTGGGCTACAAGGAGTTCTCCGATATCGCCCGCGACCTGCTGCTGACGATGAACAACCGTGAACAGCTCCTCGGGGTGCTCGCCTCCAAAAGCGACGCGGTCTTTATCACGATCGGCAAGGAAAACCCCCAGAGCGAGCTGGCGGACACCTCGGTGGTCGTCACGCGCTACAAGATCGGCGAGCAGAATTCGGGCGCGATCGGCGTGATCGGGCCGGTGCGCATGGATTACGCGAAGATCATCCCGCACATCGAGTATTTCTCCAAAACGCTGGGAAAGCTCCTTGCGGAGACGTTTGAGCAGGAATAACAATAACAGAGATAGGTTGTGAGCAGATTTGGCAGAAGAGACGAAGGACACGGCCCCGCAGGCGGAGCCGCAGGAGCGGGAGGAGGCCCCCGCGCAGGAGGCGGAACAGACCGCTCCCGAAAAGAGCGAGGCCGAACTCCTCAGGGAGCAGGTCGATTCCCTGAACGACAAGCTGCTTCGCACGATGGCGGAATACGACAACTTCCGCAAGCGGAGCGTCCGGGAGAAGGAAGCGATCTACCCGCAGGCCACCGCCGCCGCGGTCGCGCAGTTTTTGCCGGTCGTGGACACGATCGAGCGGGCGCTCGCGGCGCCCTGCACCGACGCCGAATTCAAAAAGGGCGTCGAGATGATTCTGCAAAACTTTAAGGACGTTTTCGCCAAGCTCGGCGTCGAGGAGTTCGGCGCGGCGGGCGACGTCTTCAGCCCCGACTTCCACAACGCGGTCATGCACGTGGAGGACGAGGACGCCGAGGCGGGCGTCATCGTCGAGGTGTTCCAGAAGGGTTACAAGCTCGGGGACCGGATCATCCGGCACGCGATGGTCAAGGTCGCCAACTGACGGCGCAAATCAGGTTCAGACGATTCCGCGGGAGAGCCGCGAAACGATATCCCTTTCGTAAAAATTAAGTTTAATAGATCTGGAGGGCTTTTATCATGGGAAAAATCATCGGTATCGACTTAGGTACGACAAATAGCTGCGTGGCGGTCATGGAGGGCGGCGAACCCGTCGTCATCGCCAACGCGGAAGGCGCGCGCACGACCCCGTCGGTCGTCGCGTTCTCCAAGACGGGCGAGCGCATGGTGGGTCAGGTGGCCAAGCGCCAGGCGATCACCAACCCCGACCGCACGATCTCCTCGATCAAGCGGCATATGGGTTCCAGCTACAAGGTCACGATCGACAGCAAGAACTACACCCCGCAGGAGATTTCCGCGATGGTCCTGCAGAAGCTGCGCGACGACGCGGAAGCCTACCTCGGCGAAAAGGTCACCGAGGCGGTCATCACCGTGCCCGCCTACTTCTCCGACGCGCAGCGCCAGGCCACCAAGGACGCCGGACGCATCGCCGGCCTCGACGTCAAGCGGATCATCAACGAGCCGACGGCGGCCGCGCTGGCCTACGGCATCGACAAGGAGCAGGACCAGAAGGTCATGGTCTACGACCTCGGCGGCGGCACCTTCGACGTCTCGATCATCGAGATGGGCGACGGCGTCCAGGAGGTCCTCGCCACCAACGGCAACACCCGCCTGGGCGGCGACGACTTCGACGAGCGGATCATCAACTACCTGGCGGACGAGTTCAAGAAGGACTCCGGCATCGACCTGCGCGGCGACAAGATGGCCATGCAGCGCCTGAAAGAAGCCGCCGAGAAGGCGAAGATCGAGCTTTCCGGCATGACGCAGGCGAACATCAACCTGCCCTTCATCACCGCCGACGCGACCGGGCCGAAGCACCTCGACGTCACGCTGACCCGCGCGAAGTTCAACGAGATGACCGCCGACCTCGTCGAAAAGACGATGGAGCCGGTGCGCAAGGCGATGGCCGACTCGGGCCTCAAGGTCTCCGACCTCGACAAGGTGCTGCTCGTCGGCGGTTCCACCCGCATCCCCGCCGTGCAGGACGCGGTCAAGGCGTTCTGCGGCAAGGATCCCTTCAAGGGCATCAACCCGGACGAGTGCGTCGCGGTCGGCGCGGCCATCCAGGGCGGCGTGCTCGGCGGCGACGTGAAGGGGCTCCTGCTCCTCGACGTCACCCCGCTCTCCCTC
>NZ_DBMDHH010000006.1:0-82647 GCF_057433415.1 Anaerotruncus sp.
ATCCGCCGTGCGGGTCGGTGCAGTTGTTCACGTAACCGTGGCGGCAGAAGAAGCAGTCGCCGCAGAAGGTCTCGCAGGTGGCGGCCACCCGGTCGCCGGGCCGGAGGTTCCCGACCCCCTCCCCCACCTCGGCGATCTCGCCGACAAACTCGTGCCCGAGGATGACCCCCGTCTTCGCGCGCGGGACGAAGCCGTCGCGGATGTGCAGGTCGCTCGTACAGATGGTCGAGCGGGTTACCCGCACGATCGCGTCGCGCGGGTCCCGGAGTTTCGGAACGGGGCGCTCCTCCAGGCCGATCTCGTGGTTTCCGCGGTAGACAAGCGCCAGCATGGACTCTTTCATACTTGACCCCTCTTTCGTCCGGAATGGTTTCTGACAGTCAAATTATACCACGGACAGGTGCGCTCCGCCAGTCTTTACAGAAAGGAAATAAATATATTTCCAATATACATTGACAGGCGAGGTAGATTGTGTTTTAATATAACTAAAGTTTCAGGAAGGGAGTGGATGCTTTGTCCATCACATCCGATCTGATCCGCGGCAACACCGACACGATCATCCTCGCGCAGCTGCGGCTCGGGGACAGTTACGGCTATAAAATTAACAAAGCCATCCAGAGGAAGACCCGCAGCCAGTATGAGCTGAAGGAAGCCACCCTCTACACCGCATTCCGGCGGCTGGAGGAAAACGGATATATCTCCTCCTACTGGGGGGACGAGAGCACCGGGGCGCGCCGGAGGTACTACACGATCACCAACGAGGGCAGGCAGGCCCTCGAGCGTCTCAAAGCCGAATGGCAGACCGCCAAGGCGCTGATCGACGCGCTGATTACTGATGAGGAGGAAACGGACCATGCAGGATAAACTTCGCGCTTTCATCGACACCCTCTTTGAGGACGCGCCCGCCGGGAAAAAGGTGGTCGAGCTCAAGGAGGAGATGCTCCAAAACCTGAACGACAAATACAGCGACCTGCTCTCCGAAGGGAAAAGCGAGGAGGCCGCCTACAATCTCGCGGTGGCGAGCGTCGGGGACGTGAGCGAGCTGCTCCGCTACCTCAGGCGGGAGGAGGGGGACTCCACCCGCGAGCAGGAGGAGCTGATGCGTTACAGGCGGCGTTCCGCGGTGGTCGTTCCCATCGCCGTGATCCTCTATATCCTTTCGGTCATCCCCGTGATGCTGATCGACCGCCAGATCGGCGTCGTCTCGATGTTCGCCATGATCGCCGCCGCGACCGGCCTGCTCATCTGGAACAGCATGTCGAAGCCGGTCTATGTCAGGCAGGACGACACCGTCGTCGAGGAGTTCAAGGAGTGGAAGATGCAGAGCGGCCACCGCAGGCAGGCGTTCCGTTCGATTTCCGGTGCGATCTGGTCCGCCGCCCTGGCGGTCTACTTCATCCTCAGCTTCATCACGATGGCGTGGCACATCACCTGGGTCATCTTCCTGATCACCGCGGCGGTCAATTCGATCATCAAGGCGATCTTCGATTTGAAGGAGTAAGGATATGAAAACGTCAGCAGTCATCCGGATCATTCTCTGGTCGATGGTCGTCGTGCTTTTGACCTGCATCCTCGCCGTCGGGCTTTCGGGCGGCGAACTTTTGGGCCGTCCCCTGCCGTTCGGCTTTTCCGGCGTCGGCTTTTCGGGCAGCGGCTTTTCCTACCCGGACGCCGGGCGCTATACCGCCGGAGGCGGCAGCTTCCCCGCCGACCAGGTCGACAGCATCGAAATCAACTGGGTCTCGGGCGGGGTGACCGTCCGGTCCTACGAGGGCAGCGAGCTCGCCTTCGACGAAACCATCCGCGGGCAGGCCGACGACAGCATGCGGATGCGCCACTATCTCAAGGACCGCACCCTCGTCATCCAGTTCTGCGCACCCCGCCAAAGCGTCTTCCGCTCCGCCAATTCCCCCGTCAAAACCCTGGAGGTTTTGGTCCCGGAATCCCTCGCGGCGCGGATGGATGAGGCGGAAATCTCCGTCGCCTCCGCCTCCATCCAGGTCTCCGGGATCACCGCCGACAAGCTCGAAATCGACAGCGTCTCCGGAAGCACCGATATCACCGACACCAGCTGCCGCAGCTTCGAGCTCGACACCGTCAGCGGGAGCGTCCGCTCCTCCGGCCTCACCGCCGGCAGCGCGGAGACCGACAGCGTCAGCGGCCCGGTGCAGCTTGAAGGCTCCTTTGGCAAGATTCAGTACGACACCATCTCCGGCTCCTTCCGGGCCGGCTCGGCGATCTGCCCCGAGCGGATCGAAGGCTCCTCGGTCAGCGGGAGCGTCCACATCACGATCCCCGAAAACGACGGCTTCACCGCCGATTACGACCGGGTCAGCGGAGACTTTTCCTCCGACTTCCCGACGACCGGCGACAAGGGCCACCGCGTCTACAAGGACGGCAGCGCCCGCTTCTCCTTCGATACCATCAGCGGCGACATCTCCATCCTCCGCGGATGACCACGGCAAAACGCCCGGCGCGCATAACTGCGCGCCGGGCGTTTTGTTTGTTCTCAAGAAGACCATCCATCGAGGGAGCTGGATGAAAGTCCCGCCGCCGTCAGCGCTTCCAGGCCGGAAGCGCGCGCACCGCGGGCGCGCCGATGTATCCGCACCGGCGGAAATAGTTCAGGTAGCTTTTGAGCAGGGCGGCGTCGACCGGCGGGCAGGAGACGCCGGTCCCCCGCAGCATCCGGTCGGCGTTGTCCGTCCGGAAGCGCGGCTGGCGCTTCCCGAACCGGTCGACGAGGCTCTCCCCCTCGGCGCGCCGGTCGGTGAAGAGGCAGGAGAGAATCCGCAGCGCGTTCTCCTCCGCCGGGCAGGCGGCCAGCCGGACACACCACTCGTCGTACGGGAGGGTCTCGACCCGGTAGCCGGCCCTGCGCATCAGCCGGCCCACCTGGTTCATCGGCATGAGGTTTTGATTGATGATGTTGTACGCCCTGCCGTCGGAGCCGCTCTGGAAGGCGATCGCCACGACCGCGTCGCTGACGTAGTCCACCGGCGTCAGGTGGAGGTTCACGTCGATGTCGGGGACCGCGCCCATCTGGATGCAGCCGACGATCGACCGGCTGATCATGTCCTCCAGCTTCCAGACGCCGTCCCGGAGCGTCCCAGTGATGTCGCCGGGGCGGTAGACGGCGGCGCGCAGACCCCTTTCGCGCGCGATGCCCACGAGCTTTTCCGCGACCCATTTCGTCTCGGAATAGCCGAGGAAATACCCCTCGGGCGAAAGGAGCGGATCGTCCTCCGCCACGGTTTTCCCGAACTGGCCGGGCGTGTCGTAGACGCTGTAGGAGGAGATGTAGTGGAAGTACTTCGGCCTGCCCGTACAGGCGAACCGCAGGCATTCCGCCGTTCCGGTGACGTTCGTCCGCTTCATCTGCCGGTAGGGATAGACGAAGTTCAGCAGCGCCCCGTTGTGGATCACCAGTTCGATTTCATCCGCGAGCCGCCGGTAGGTGAATTTATCCAGCCCGAGGTTGGGCAGGTTCAAATCCCCCGTGACCGGGACGATGTGGTCGCGGTAGTCCTCCTTCCAGCAGCAGAAATCCTTCATGTTGGCGGCGATCCGCTCCAGCCCGGCGGCAGGGTCCTTCGCCCGCACATGGCAGTAGACGACCGGGTCGCTCCCCGCCCGCCGCTCTAGGATCGAGCGGATGAGGTACGCGCCGAGAAAGCCCGTCGAACCGGTCAGGAAGATGCTGCGGCATTCCTCCGGAGGCGTCGTGTAGGGGGCCTCGGGGCGGATCGATTCGTCCAGCGCGCACTCCTTTCGCAGGTCGGGCTTCTCCCCCGGCCCCTCGCCCGTGCGCACCCGGCGGAGGTAACCGGCGATGCCCGCCACCGTCGGGGCGGCGGCCATCTCGCGCAGGTCGATGGAGATGCCGAGATCCCGCTCGAGCCCGCAGAGCAGCTCCATCATCTGGAGCGAGTCGCCGCCGATCTCGAGGAAGCTGTCCTCGTCGGAAAACCCGACGCCCGGCGCCGCGCGGCGGAAGGCCGCGCGCACCACCGTCCGCAGCTCCTCCTCCGACGCGTCCGCAGAAGCAGCCTTCGGCCGGGGCGCGGGCGGTTCCTGCTCTGCGCCGCTCCGGCGGGTGCTGTAAAGGATTTTCAGCCCGCCCGCCTCATACGCCTCCTTGATGGCGTGGGTCTTGATCTTGCGGTTGTCGGTGCGCGGGAGGGAGCCCGCCTCCACAAACACCGTGTCGTGGAAGGAGAACCCGAACGACCCGGCCACGGCGCGGTTGATCTCCGCCGCGAGGGAACGGAAGTCCGTCTCCCCGCCGCATTCCGCGCAGAGCACCGGCCGCTCGCCGCCCTCCGACTCCACCGAAAAGACGCCCACCGCGTCGACGGCGGGGGCGAGCCCCTGCTCGTGCAGCAGCAGCGTGATGTCGCTGGGGTAGATGTTCTTCCCGCTGACCACGATCATCTCCTTGATGCGGCCGGTCAGGTAGAGCTGCCCGTCGTAGAGCGCGCCCATGTCCCCCGTCCGGTAAAAGCGGCCCGGGTACCCGGGGATCTCCGCTTCAAACCGCTTTGTCTCCTCCGGGTTTTTCCAGTAGCCGCCGCAGACGTTTTCCCCGCTCAGGCAGATTTCGCCGATCTCGTCCGGCCCGCAGGGGGACCCGTCCGCGCGCACCGCGACGATCCGCATCCCGGAGGGCATGCGCCCCACGCCGACGATCGCCTTTCCATCCGACGGCACCGGGGCAAAGCGTCCCTTTGCGTACCCCTCCCGGTCGATCTCCACCGACCGGAATTCGCCGCTCGCCAGCGTGGCGATGCAGACGCACTCCGACAGCCCGTAACCGGGCGCGAAGGCGTCGGGGCTGATGCGGAAGAGGCCGCAGAACTTTTCGACCGTGCGCAGGTTGACGAACTCGGAGCCGTTGACGAGGTGGGTGACGTGGGAGAGGTCGTAGTTTTTCGCGTCCTCTTCACCGATCAGCCGGGTGCAGACGTCATAGGCGGAGTTGGGGGCCGCCGTGATGTTGACCCGGAAGTCGGAGAGCACCTTCAGCCAGACGGTCGGTTTCGCCAGAAACTGCAGCGTCGGGATCAGGTAGGAGACTCCGTGGTCGGGGATCAGCGGGATGAAGAGGGCGGCGATCAGCCCGATGTTGTGGTAGAAGGGCACCCAGGAGGCAATGTTGTGGTTGCCCACGGTGAAGTCGAAGAGCTCCCGGCACTGGTCGATGCAGGCGGTCAGGTTCCCGTAGGAGACCATCACGCCCTTTGGCTCGGAGGTGGACCCGGAGGTGTACTGCAGATAGACGAGATCGTCCGCGCCGTAGCCGCAGAAGATCTCGGGGCCCTCGTACCGCTCCGTCCGGTCGGTATAGACGCGTCTGAGGGCCACCGCCTGGAAGAAGGCCTTCCGCAGCAGCGGGGCCGTCACCTTCGTGTCGGAGGATCGCTCCATCCCCTCGTTGGAGATGAGAAAGCGCGGCCCGCACGACTTGAGCACCGAGACGAAGCGCGCGAACTTGCCCGCATCGATGGGCGGCGGAATCACCGTGAACACCACGCCCGCCAGCATACAGCCGAAGATCGCGTAGACCGTCCCCGCGTCCTGCATCGACAGGATGATCGCGCGGTCCCCCCGCTTCGCGCCCTTGCGTTTGAGGTCGGCGGCGATGTCCGTGGCGCGGGCATGGAGCTGTCCCATCGTCACAACGTTCTGCCCGAACGGCTCGGTTTCGCAGTCCAAAAAATTGTAGACGGCGCGGTTGGGGTTTTCCCGCGCGTCACGCCGCAGTTTTTCCAGGATTCCCTGCATAGGCATTTCCTTTCCACTATCGGGATGTCCGTATTTTTGCCTCACGCAAACAGGGGCCCGCTCATCAGACCCCTGTTTGCGGCGCTCGTCAGCGCTGAGCTATGGAAGTGTCGGGTTGAACGATGAATCAGCCGAGAAGCTCAAACAGACGTTCCTCAACGTAGGGTCCCCACCACTCGAGGTAGCCCTTCTTGGTGGGATGGATGGCGTCGCTCATGTAGGAGCGCCAGAGGGTGTCGCCCGTCACGACGTTCTCATACATGATGTCGTTGTGCCACAGGTCGAGGACGGAGAATTCGTCTCCCCACTTTTCGTCGAGCTCGTGGCACCGCTCGATCATCAGCTGGTAGATGTCCTTGTTCTGTCCGCCGGAGTAGGTCATTTCATCCTCGAACTGGGTGCCGGTGATGACCAGGACGGGCGCGCCCCACGTCTCCTTGGAGTAGGCGGTGATGGCTTCCAGCGCGCCGACCGTGGTGGTGAGCTCAAAGTCGTCCATGTCGAAGCTCGCGCTGACCTCGCCCGTCTCGCACTGGCCCTTGGAGTCGTTGGTGGAGAGCTGGACCACCACGAGGTCCACGACCGGGTCGGTCTCCGCGGTGTGGTTCATCAGGCGGGGCAGGTAGGAATCGGACGAGGAGACGCTGCCGAGCCCGCTGCCGATCGAGGCCTCCACGCCTGCGAGCAGGGTGCCGCCCTTGACCTCGACGATCGAGTTGGTGCCGTCGATCGCGTCGATCCACGCGGCGGGAGAGGTCTTGCCCGCGCCGAAGCCCTGGAACACGGAGGAACCGAGCCACAGGAGAGTCTTGCCCCTGATGGGGCTGTCGGGGTTGGCGGCCTGCACCTCGGGGGCGTACTTGTCGCTGTTGCCCTCGTTCTTCATGCCGGTGACGGTGACAAGCTGCTGCACCGTGCTGGCGCCGACCACGATCAGGATCGCCAGGATCACCGCGAGAACGCGGAGGACGATCTTTTTGACGCGCCTGCCGTTGACCTTCTTTTTGAGCGCCTCCCCGGAGAGCGCGCCGCTCTTCTTGGGTGCGGGCACCGCCTTGCCGGTCAGGACGCAGGCCAGCGCGGCCTCAACAGTGGGGGTCATCGCCTGATAGCCCTTCTTGGTGGGATGGATCTGATCGTTGCGGTAGCTGCCCTTTTTGCAGAGCTCGGAAATCTCTCCGTCGTTCCAGAAGTCAATCACGGAGATCTCCCATTTTCCGGCGATCTCCTTCAGCGCAGAGACCATCGCGGCGTATTTCTCATCGGCATAGAAGGGATTGGTGTAGAAGACGACCGGGCAGTCCCAGGTCTCCTTCGCATAGGCGATGATGTACTCGATCGCGCCATAGACGGTCTTCGTGTCGAAATCCGCCAGCCCGGTGCCCGCGGAAAGTTTGCCGAGCGGCAGCTTTTTGGTCGCGTCGTTGGTGGAAAGCTGGCAAACGAACACGTCGCAGGGGGTCTTGGCGTCGATGGTTTTCAGGCGGCTTATGTAGGATTTTGGGCCGTTGTCGACCAGCGTCGTGCCGGAGACAGCCTCCTTGACGCAGACGGCGCCGTTGCGGGCGGCGACCATATCCACGAAGGACTTCCCAAAGGACGCGAAGCCCTTGGTCACGGAAGAGCCGAGGAAGATGAACCGCTTGCCTTTGAGAGGGCTGTTTTTGACCTGGTCCATGTTTCCGGGGTTATACTTCGGGAGGTTGCCGGGGTTGAGCAGGCCGAACAGCCGGATCAGGACGATCGCGGCGATCACGATCAAAACGATGATCGTGAATTGCAGGCCGTACATCATGACGCCGCTGGTGCAGTACTCCTTGCAGACCTGCGGGGTCACGCCCAGCGCGGTCGCGACGGCTTTAAAGACCGGGGCAAGCAAATCCGAATAGAAAATCGCGCGCCAAAAGTTTAACATGATATCCTCCTCCTGTTGCTGTTTCTGACAGCAGCCGCTGTTTTAAAATGATGAAATCTCTTGCGAAGCAGCCGGGTCCTTCAGGGACCCGGCGTCGGCTCACACAGCCCCTTTCGTTCGTTCCATTCCTCCAAAATCCTGCACAGGTTTTCCTCGATCACCGGCGTCCACCACTCCAAATAGCCGGCCTTGGTGGGGTGGACGCCATCGTTCATGTAGAATTTATAATCATCCGGGCTGACCCGGTTCATTTCGCGGTTGTGCCACAGGTCGATCACTTCGATCCCCCACTTGTCCCGCAGCTCGAGCAGCAGATTGACCAGCCGGTGGTAGCGGGGGTTGTCATACTTCGTCCCGGTGAAAAAGACGACCGGGCAGTCCCAGGTCTTTTTCGCGAAGGCGATGATGTATTCCATCGCGCCGACCGTCGTCCCGGTGTCGAACGAGGCGATGTCGAAGGAGTCGCTCACGTCCCCGGGATCGCTTTTAAAGGTGGCGTCGTTGGTCGACAGCTGGCAGAGGAAGCAGTCGATCCCACGGTTTACCGCGGGATGGCGCTCGAGGCGCGCGATGTACGACCGCCGGCCGCGGCCCGCCAGCGTCGAGGCGGATACCGCCTCCTTGATGAAATTGCAGCCGCTGCGGCGGGCGATATAGTCCGCGAAGGAGACGTTCCCGGCCGCCAGCCCGCGGGTCACCGACGAGCCGAGACAGAGGACGGTCCTGCCCGTCAGCGCGTTGGGCGCTCCCCGCTTTACCCCGCCGAGGCTGTACCTGCGGTGGTTCCCGGCCCGGAAGGGCCCGGCCAGGCGAATCCAGACAACCGCTCCGATCACCAGTCCCAGGATGAGAATTCCAACCAGCAGCTTCATTTTCCCATCTCCTATTTTACGGCCCCAAATCGATTGCATCGTTTTGAAATCATGGTATAATGAAATCGGAACAAAATTTATTTGTTGACTAACCAACCAATCTATTTTATATTATAAGCATACCGTTTGAGGAATGTCAATAAAAAAATCTCGGATTTATAAAAAAATTTAGGGGAGTAGTCCATGGGAAGACAATCAATCGCCGAGCAGCGCCGCATCCAGATCGGGCGCGCGCTGCAGGCCTGCATGCTGGAAAAGGGTTCCTACGAATCCACCTCCGTCAAGGACATCGCGCAGCGCGCCGACATGGCGGCCGGGCTGATCCACCACTATTTCAAGAGCAAGGACGAAATCCTCATGCTGGTGGCGCGCATGCTCTTCGAATCCATCCGCAATGATATCGACGAGCTCTACCTCGCGCGGGACGAGGCGGGAAAGCGGGAGCAGCTGCACGAGCTGGTCGGCAGCTGCGACCGGAACCGCTTCGTCATGATGCTCTATTCCCTCTCCCTCTCGATGCCCGAGGTTAAGGAGCTGGTCGCCGAGGAGCGCGCGCTGCTTTTTAATGCGCTGGCCTCCCGCCTGAAGCGGGGCGCCAAAGCCGTCCCGAACCCGGAAAAATCGGCCGCGAGCCTCCTCTTTTTCTTTGAGAGCGCCATCATGCAGTCGGCGCTTTTCGACCAGGCGCCCGCCGAGGACCTGCTGATGGAGGTTCTGGTGGACCAATTTTTAAGCCTCTGAGACGCAGAAAGACCGCCGGCGGAAGTTCCGCCGGCGGTCTTTTCCCGGTATCAGGCATCATTTGCGGTCAGCCCGGCCGCTTCGCGTAGATCTCCGCGATCTTCATGAGCAGCTCCACGTTGCGCTCGAGCGACTGGACGGTGATGTGCTCGTACCGCCCGTGGAAGCACTGCCCGCCCGTGCCGAGGTTCGGGCAGGGCAGCCCCATGTAGGAGAGCCGCGCCCCGTCGGTGCCGCCGCGGATGGGGATCACGTTCGGCTCGATCCCCACCTCCTCCATTGCGCGGCGCGCGTTGTCGATCAGGTGGAAATGGGGCAGGATCTGCTCCTTCATGTTGCGGTACTCGTCGACCAGCTCGACCGAAACGAGCTTTTTCCCGTATTTCCCATTGATGAACTCGCCCGCCGCGCACATCACGCGCTTTTTCTCCTCCAGCTTTTCGGCGTCGTGGTCACGCAGGATGTATGCGAGCCTTGCTTCCTCCACCCCGCCGTCAAACCGCATCAGGTGGATGAAGCCCTCGTATCCCTCGGTGTTCTCGGGCGTCTGGCGCTCGGGCAGCATCGACTGGAACTCGACCGCCACCCGGCTGGCGTTGATCATCCGGTCCTTCGCGTCGCCCGGGTGGATGCCCTGCCCCGTCACCGTTACCTTCGCGGTCGCGGCGTTAAAGTTTTCAAATTCCAGCTCCCCCACCGGGCCGCCGTCGACGGTGTAGGCGTAGTCCGCGCCGAACGCCGCCACGTCGAAGTGGTCGGCCCCCCGGCCGACCTCCTCGTCGGGGGTGAAGCCGAGGCGGATGGTCCCGTGCGGACGGCCCGGGTCCGCGAGCAGCCGCTCGGCGGCGGTCATGATCTCCGCCACGCCCGCCTTGTCATCCGCACCGAGCAGCGTGTTTCCATCGGTCACGATGAGGTCCTCCCCCACCGCGTCGCGGAGCATCCCGAACTCGGACACCTTCATCACGATCCCGCGCTCGGCGTCGAGCGGGATGTCCGAGCCGTCGTAGCCCTCGATGACGCGCGGCTTCACATCCGTGCCGGTAAGCGCGGGCGACGTATCATAATGAGCGATCAGCCCGAGCACCGGCGCGTCCGGCGCATTGCCCGGAACCGTGCCCGTCACGATGCCGTTTCCATCGACCGCCGCGTCGGTGATCCCCATCTCCCGCATCTCCCGCACGAGCTCGTTGGCCAGCACAAGCTGCTTTTCCGTACTCGGCGCGGCGAGGTTGTCGTCGTCCGACTGGGTGTCATAAGAGACATATTTCAAAAACCGATCCTTGACCTGCATTTGTGATTCCTCCTGTCAGTACTTCCCAACAAGGATAACACAAAAGCGCCCGGGATTCAATTCCCGGGCGCAGAGGCGCTCCCGCGCAAATTGCATTTTCCCCGCCCATCGGCTATAATAAGCGCAGACCAGCGCTGCTGGTTTTGCGCCGCGGTGCGGCGCGCAAGCCCCATTGGGCTTGCCGCTATGCTATAATAAGCGCAGACAATTGGTGTTCCAAGGCATGAAACAGGATGGGAAAGAGGGGTTCTTATGAGACATCAGATTGAAAACGGCAGTTTGACCCTTGAAGCCGACACACACGGCGCGGAGCTCTGCTCGCTGCGCAAGGCGGGCGGGCCCGGCGAGCTGCTGTGGAGCGCGGACCCGGCGGTCTGGGGGCGGCACGCGCCGCTCTGCTTCCCCTGGTGCGGCCGCATGCGGGACAACTATTTCGAGGAGGGCGGCCGCCGCTATGAGGCGGGGTCCCATGGCTTCGCCCGCGACATGGAGCATATGCTGTCCGCCTCGGGGCCGGATTTCCTCACCTTCCGCCTCGGCTGGAACGGAGAGACCCTCGCCCTCTGGCCGTGGAAGTTTTCGCTCGAGACCACCCACCGGCTGGAGGGGGATTCCGTCGTGACCGTCTGCCGCGTCCAGAACGAGGACAGCCGCCCGATGCCCTTCCAGCTCGGCTTCCACACCGCGCTGCGCTGCCCCTTCACGCCGGGAAAGGCCGCGACCGACTACCTCGTGCGCTTTGAGCGGGAGGAATCCCCCCTGCGGGTCCGCTGCGACGAAAACGGGCTCGCCACCGGCGAGGAGACCCCCGTCTTCCCCGGGCAGTCCGCCGTCCCGCTCACACCCGGGCTCTTCGACGACGACAGCATCTGCATGAAGGGCCTGCGCTCCTCCTGGGTCCAGCTCGAGGAAGCGGAAACGGGCCGGTATCTGCGCATTTCCTGCGAGGGGTACCCCTATACGCTGCTCTGGAGCAAGCCGGGCATTCCGGGCTTTCTCTGCATCGAGCCGTGGCACGGCCTGCCCGGGCGGGCGGACCTGGGGCACGCGTTCTCCGAACGCCCCTGCCTCACCACCCTCGCGCCCGGCGAAAGCTGGTCGTGCACCCACATTCTCACCGCCGGTGTGTGACCGGCCGGAGGCCCCTGTGAAAGAAGAGCCGCGCGGACGGATTCGTCCGCGCGGCTCTTCTCGTTTGGCCGGATGCCGCCTCCCACGTCCTTGTCCGCCTTAACGCGTAATTTCGCGGTCCATTTGAGGGAACAATCAGGAAAATGCAGGATACGCTTTGACTTTCTAATACCGATGCCGCATAATGAACATGACACTACTGCCGGGCGCAGACAGGAGGATAACCCATGCCGAACATTTTTCTGGTCGAGGACGACCGGGCGATCGCAAAAAACCTGACGCTTTTGCTCCGCTCGGAGGGCTTTTCGGTCATCCACGCTCCCACGCGTGAGGAAGCCCTCACCGCGCTCGCCGGGGACCCGTTCGACCTGGCGCTCATCGATATTTCCCTGCCCGACGGGAACGGTTTCACGGTTTACACGGAGATCAAGGCGGCGCGGGAGATCCCCGTCATCTTTCTGACGGCCTCCGGGGATGAGGCGAGCGTGGTCACCGGGCTGAACATGGGCGCGGACGACTATATCACCAAGCCGTTCCGCCCGCGCGAACTGGTCGCGCGGATCAAAACGGCCCTGCGGAAAACCGGGCGCTCCCCCGCCGCGTTCAATGTGTGCGGGCTCCGGGTCGACCCGTCCAGCGGCGTCGTGAAAAAAGAGGGTCGGGAAATTTTTCTGTCCGCGCTGGAATACCGCCTGCTGCTGGTGTTTGTCAACAACCCCCAAAGCATCCTCACGCGGGACCGCCTGCTGGACGAGCTGTGGGACGCCGCCGGCGAGTTCGTCAACGACAACACCCTGACCGTCTACATCAAGCGCCTGCGCGAAAAGATCGAGGACGACCCCGCCAACCCGCGGATCATCCTGACCGTCCGCGGGACGGGATACCGCCTGGGAGGCAGCCATGTTTCGGAATAGGGAGGTCCGGCGGTTCGCTGTTTTGTTTGCCGCGGTCGCCGTGACGGCCGCCGTGATCGGCTTTCTTATCCGCCCGGCGGCCGGAATCCTCTCCCTCCTCTCTTCCGCGGCCTTTGGGGCGGCGTTCTACGCGTTTACCCGCGCCCGCTATCAACAGATCGCGGAGGTCTCAGAGCAGATCGACCTTGTGCTCCACCATGCCGACCGGATCTTCATCGGCGGATCGGACGAGGGCGAGCTGTCGATCCTGCAAAGCGAGGTCACGAAAATGACGCTGCGGCTCCGGGAGCAGAACGACGCGCTGAAGCAGGAGAAGGAGCACCTTGCCGATTCGCTGGCGGACATCGCCCACCAGCTCCGTACCCCGCTCACATCCGTGAACCTGGTGCTCTCCCTATTGGCGAACCAGCCGGACGCGGGCGAACGCAAGGCGCTGCTGCGGGAAGCGGAGGAACTGCTTACACAGATGGACTGGCTGCTCACCTCCCTGCTCAAGCTGTCCCGGCTGGACGCGGGCATCGTGGTTTTCCAAAGCGAACGGGTCGACGTGGCTAGCCTTGTCGACGCCGCGCTCCGTCCGCTCCAAATCCCCATGGAGCTGCATGACGTCTCCCTGCGGGTCGACGCGCCGGAAGGGATCGAAATTGGGGGCGACGCCGGGTGGCTTTCGGAAGCGCTCCGGAACATCCTCAAAAACTGCATGGAAAGCGCGGGCGACCACGGGAAGATCGAGGTCGTCTGCGAGGATAACCCCCTGTATGCCGGAATCGTCATCCACGACAGCGGCGCGGGCTTCGAGCGGGAGGAGCTGCCCCGCCTCTTCGACAGGTTTTACCGCGGGAAAGGCACAAACGCCGCGGGCTGCGGGATCGGGCTGGCCCTCTGCAAGACGATCATCACGCGGCAGGGCGGGACGGTGACCGCCGGGAACCATCCGCAGGGGGGCGCGGTCTTTTCGATCCGTTTTCCAAAGTGACGGATCTCTCACCCGAAAGTCACCGGGATGTCAGCCAAATGTTCTATGATATGGGTAAGCCATGGGAAAGGAGGCTCCCATCATGGAGCTTTTAAGGATCGAAGACCTGTGCAAGGTCTACGGAAAGGACGCAAACCGCGTCGTTGCGCTCGATCACGTTTCGCTGACCGTTGAAAAGGGGGAGTTCGCCGCCATCATCGGCCCCTCCGGCTCGGGCAAATCCACGCTGCTCCACATCGTCGGCGGCGTGGACGTGCCCACCGGCGGCAAGGTCTATCTGGACGGGCAGGACGTCTACGCCCAGAACAACGAGAAGCTGGCGGTCTTCCGCAGGCGGCAGGTCGGGCTGATCTACCAGTTCCACAATCTCATCCCCACCCTGAACGTGGTGGAGAACATCACCCTGCCGATCCTGATGGACCGGCGCCGGGTCAACGGGGAACGTCTGGAGGACCTGCTGCGCCTGCTCGGCCTGCAGGACCGCAGGTCCCACCTGCCCAACCAGCTTTCCGGCGGGCAGCAGCAGCGCGTCGCCATCGGGCGCGCCCTGATGAACGCCCCGGCGGTCATGCTGGCCGACGAACCCACGGGCAGTCTGGACAGCCGGAACGGGCATGAGATCGTCAAGCTGCTGAAGGAGAGCAACCGGAAGTACGGGCAGACCCTGCTCCTCGTCACGCATGACGAAAACATCGCCCTGCAGGCGGACCGCATCATCGGCATATCGGACGGCAGGGTCGTGAGAGACGAGCGGGTGCGGCCATGAATATCTTGCATAAAGTCGCCCTCCAGGGGCTGAAAAAGAACCGCACGCGCACGGCCGTCACCATCTTCGGCGTGATCCTGTCCGCCGCCATGATTACGGCCGTCTCCACCTTCGGCGTCTCCCTGCTGGACTATATGGCAAAGGGCGCGGCCCAGAGATACGGCGGCTGGCATTTGGCGTTTCTGGACGCCGACCCCTCCTTTGCGCGGGAACGGGCGCTCGACCGGGACGTTCTGGAGACCGTGTCCTTTGAAAACATCGGTTACGCGGCGCTGGAAGGCGGCAAAAACCCAAACAGGCCGTACCTTTTCATCGCCGGTTTCAACGCGGAGACCTTCGACGCTCTGCCCTTGACCCTGCTGTCCGGCAGGCTTCCCGAAAACAGCGGGGAGGTCCTCGTTTCAGGGAATGCCTCGACGGACGGCGGCGTCTCCTGCGCGCCGGGCGACACACTCTCCCTCGCGGTGGGAAGCCGCGTGCTGGACGGCGCGGCACTCGGACAGGGCGACCCATACGAGGCCGGGACGGAAACGCTTCAGCCGCGGGGCGAAAAGACCTACACGGTGGTTGGTATCTGCGGGACGCCCGCCTTTGAGCCGGATTCCGCGCCGGGGTACACCCTAATCACGCGGACGGACGCGGCGGAAGGCGCGGACAGCTCCGCCCTCTTCGTCAAGCTGAAGAATCCGCGCCGGGTGCACGCCTACCTGCGCGGCGCGGCGGACGGCCGTCCGTACATCCTGAACCACCATGTCCTGCGCATGATGGGCCTCTCAAACGACCCGGGCGACAGAATCTTCAACGCCTTGCTCTTTTCGTTCGGGTGCATCGTGGTCGTGATCATCATGGTCGGCTCGATCTTTCTCATTTACAATGCCTTCAGCATCTCCCTGAACGAGCGCACCCGGCAGATCGGGATCCTCGCCTCCGTGGGCGCCACGGCGAAACAGCTGCGGAATTCGGTGCTCTTCGAGGGGCTCTGCATCGGCGCGGTCGGCATCCCGGCCGGCGTTCTTGTGGGGCTCGGCGGGATCGGGCTTGTGATCTCCTCCGCCTCCCGTCAGTTCGGGGATATCTTCCACACCGAGATTCCCCTGACCATGCATGTGTCCGCCCTCGCGATTGCCGGCGCGGCAGCGGTCAGCCTCGTCACGATCCTGATTTCGGCCTATATCCCGGCCAGGAGGGCCTCTAACACGCCGGTGATGGAGTGCATCCGCCAGACGAACGAAGTCAAAATGGAATCCCGGGCGGTGAAAACGTCGAGGCTGGCGGAGCGTGTCTGCGGTTTGGAGGGCACCCTTGCGCTGAAGAATTTCAAGCGGAACAAAAAGCGGTACCGCAGCATCGTGATGTCGCTCATCCTGAGCGTCGTGCTGTTTATCTCAACGAGCGCCCTTGTCGCCGACTTGAAGCGGATGTCGGAAGACGCGAAAGTGGTCACCGACTACGACGTGGGCTTCGGCGCGCAGGAGCTGGACGACGGAGAATTGCTGCGGCTCTATGACAGCCTCGAAACCGCCGGGGGCGTCACCCGGAGCACCTGCCAGTCGGTGGTGGAATACGCCTGTACCGTCCCGGCCGGCATCCTCTCGGACGATTACCGGGAATATGCGGGGGTGGATCCCGCGGGGGAACCGGTGAAGCTGCCGATGGAGCTCCAATTCCTCGACGACGACGCCTACCTGGAAATCATCCGCGGGCTGGGCCTGCCGGCCGAAGAATACGCAGGGGAAAACGCCAGGCTCATCGCCGTCGCGAAGATGCAGGACCGACGTGCGGAATCCTTAAGCCAGCTTCGCGGCCTGTTCGCCGCTCCCGCCGCGGACGTAACCATCATTCCCCTGTCGGGCGGGACGCCGAAGACGGAGCTCGGGCGGGAGGTAAGCCTTACCTTTGTGGAATTCGTTCCTCCGGATACGCCCCCGGTGATGGGGGCCTCCCCGCAGCAGCCGTATGTTTTCCAGGTGATGGCCCCCTGGTCGCTCAAGGAGGCGTTCATTCCCTCCGGCGACCCGGTGGACGTCAGGGTCAAGGGCCTGACCTTTCAATCGGAAAACCCGTCCCGGTCGGCGGCTGAAATGAAGGAGATCATCCGGGCGGAGGGGTTGACGGTCCCCTATCTGCTGCTCAACGCCTCCGAAATGCTCGAGGAAAACCGGAGCTACATCTTCGTCGCCAACATGTTCGCCTATACGTTCATCATCATGATCTCGCTGATCGCGGTCGCCAATGTGTTCAACACGATCTCCACGAACATCAAGCTGCGCAGGCGGGAGCTTGCCATGCTCCGCTCCGTGGGAATGTCCGACCGGGATTTCAACAGAATGATGCGGTTTGAGTGCGTGTTCTACGGCGCGAGGGCCCTGCTTTTCGGGCTTCCCCTGGCGGCGGTGTCCTCCTGGCTCATCCACAAGGTGATGGTCGTGGACCGCGTGAAGTTTACGCTGCCGTGGACGAGCATCGGGATCAGCGTGTTCAGCGTGCTGCTGGTCATATTCGTAACGATGGCTTATGCCGTCGGCAAAATCAAAAAGGAAAACATCATCGACGCGCTCCGGGACGACATAACCTAAACGGCTGCGAAAATCGGGGGACGGCTTCTGCCGTCCCCCCGATTTAATCTTCCGCCCCGAAAAATGGGCCGAACACTACAAAAAAGTCCGCAACGAAACCGTTGCGGACTTTTGTGGAATTGTAAGAAGCACCGGGATATCGGTTCTTTTTTCCATATGGATCACCTGACCTGCTCCTGAAATCGTTTGTCCGGAGCGGGACGCTCGAATGGATATGCGACTGCGCCGCCCCATTTCGCGTCCTTTCCGCGTCCGATTTTTCACCTCCATCATAACCCAACCCCGCTGGCATTGCGACGGGAAACCCGTGGCAGAAGTGTGTCAGCCCTTTACCATTTTCCCGGAATGCTTTATGATAAGAGCATCGGTATTTAAAGGGGTGCTTTTTATACCGCAGACCATCTACCTTGCGGATGACGAAAAAAAGATCCGCGACCTGATTGAAACCTTCCTTACGGAGGAGGGTTTTGCGGTCAGGACATTCCCGGACGGGGCCGCCCTGCAGGCTGCCTGCCGGCAGTCGATGCCCGATTTGGTGATCCTCGACATCATGATGCCCGGCGTAGACGGGTTGAGCCTCTGTTCCCAACTGCGCCAGGGCGAAGCCGTTTTTGCCGCTCGAACTGGTGGCGCGGGTACGCGCTGCTGCGAAGGGCAAAGAAAGCGCCGACCGCTGCCGGCCCTCTCCAGGAGCTTCACTTCGGGCCGCTCTGTCTCTCGCCCGCGTTCCGCACCTCCACGCTCTGTGGTGAGCCGCTGCCGCTGATGGAATCCAGCTTCGATAAGAGCCCGGATGACGATCTTTCGGAGCAGGCCGCCGTTTTTCTGCGAAGCGTCAGCCCATTGGTAAAGAAAATGGGCGGCAGCGCCAACATTCTGGTTTTTCAATCCCGGATGCGGGTGGTCTATGCCGCGACGAACAGGAGCGCGAAGCGCTCACGCCGCTCTCCAACGCCTGTGCCCAATACATCCGGTCCAGCGCTTCCCTTAGCAGGCGAGGCGGTTCCACTGGAAACGGCGGATGGCGGCGACTACCTGGTCTGCTTCTATGGAGTACCGAGCGGGTCCATGCTGGTAAAATATCTGATCACCTAATGCCCGATTTCCGAGATCGGCGGCTGGGTCCGGGATGCGTCGGTCCTGGTGCTCGTCATTTCCTCGCTCTTTGCCCTGTTGGCCCTTGCGGCGCTTTGGATCACCGCCCGCGGCATTACACGGCCGCTTCAGCGGCTTTGTCGGGAGTCCGAGCGGATCGGAGGCGGCGGTTTTGAGGAGATTGCGCAGTCTTTCCCGCTGTTGGAATTGGAGGAGTTGCGGCTCGCCATGAACCGGATGGTGCAAAAGCTGAAATTGTCGGACGAGGCCCAGCGAGACTTCTTCCAGAACGTATCTCATGACCTGCGCACCCCTTTAATGTCCATCGGCGGATATGCGCAGAGGATCGAACGCGGACTTTTCCGCAGCCCTGGCGAGGCCGCCCACACCATCCTCGAGGAGAGCGCCCGTCTCACCGACAGGGTCAACAGCCTGTTGACCCTGTCGCGCCTTGAAAGCGGGCAAAACGGTGCGCTCGGCCCTGTGCGGATTGCCGGCCCGGTGGAGGACTGCCTCGACCGGGTGAACGGCCTCGCGATTGAGGAGGGGATTACGCTTTCCTTGCCTTCCTTTGACCACAGCCTTTATGTGGAGGGTGAATACGAGCTGGTCTGCAAGGTGCTGGAAAATCTGCTGACCAACGCAATCCGCTACGCGAAAAAGACAGTGACCATGTTGGTGACCGCTAAAAAGGGCCTGATCTCCATTACGGTATCCGATGACGGCGAAGGTATTTCCGAAAAGGATTTGCCGCATCTGTTTGACCGCTGCTACAAGGGGAAGGGCGGCAACTTTGGCATTGGGCTGACCATCGCGCGTTCCGCCGCGCAGAATATGGGCGGGGAGCTCAGGGCGGCGAACCTTCCGGCCGGCGGCGCCGTTTTCACCTTGGTTTTGAACGCTGCCAAACGGGATGAGCATGGCTGGCCGCAGTAAATACCGCGTTTTTGGGGCGCCGGATGTTTGGTAAATGGCTACCGCAGAATGGCCACAGTTATGCCGTCGTTTTTCCAGGGGCGGCTCCTGTATGATAAAAACATCATAAAAGGAGGCTACCCGCAATGAAGAAGAAACGGATTTCCTACCTGTTGGCAGCGTGTATGACCATATGCCTGTTTTTCTCAGTTGCACTGACAGCATGCGCATCGTATGAAAAAAGCGCGTTGATCGAAAAGGAACAACCGGAACTCACAGAAGAAACGAAACAACTGATTTCGCTGTATCAGAAAAGCCCGACAGAAGAAAATTATCTGAATCTGCGGGACGTTGTCATCAAGAATTACAACGCTGTTCTCGCGAGAAAAGAAGAAAAGCTGTCCGAACTGCGGGGCGAGGCCGCGGGCAAGCCGGGCGGTGAGAAAATCATCTCTGAAATGGAAGAAATCGTCCGGATATGAGGACGTGGGATTCCGTGTGATCCAGGTGCTGCATGGCAAAGAACCGGAACAAAAGGTGGAGCTTGCAACCCTGGCGGCGCCTGTTGTAACGGCAGCAGCCGTATCCTCTGGCGCGATCGAGCTCTCCTGGCAGCCGGTGGATGGAGCGAACGAGTACCAGATTTTTGAATATGTGAAAGACACGGGATTGCTTCGCATGCTGGAACGGGTACATCGGCCACGGTGGTAACCCCTCAGTCCACCATAAACTGCGCGGCGGCCCTGACAGAACGCAACGCCGATATCCAAGTTACAGAATATGAAGGGGCGGCGCACACAGAGGTTCCTGAGAAGGCGTATCTGGAAGACGGCTTGATCAACTGGCTGATTAACGGGTTAAACAGATGCTGTTTATGCAGGATATGGCTTGCATAGCGGAAACATGGAATGGGCTTAGGAGTCATCAGAATCAGGCATAGCAATACAGGGCGCCGATCCCCCAAGCTGGTACCTTGGGGGGCGGCGCCCTGCTTTATCCGCTCAAAATAGGTTCGGCAAAGAGCTGCCGGACGAAGGCCGGCACGGTCTACACCATCCCGATTTCCAGGTCCTCGGGACGGATGTACTCATCCCCGGCGGTACGGTAGCTTTGGCAGTCGGGCGGGCTCTGCTTGCAGAACAGCCAGTCGATCGGATTGCGGATCGTCTCATCGTTTGCACCTGCCGACCGCCCATGGAGAAAGCTGGAGCGCAGGACGGTGGGGCTGAAAAGAGGGTGCGCGGTATCCGCGTCGGCTTCCAGGTGCAGGTGGGGGGCCATCTTCAACGACCCGGTGTTGCCATAGCGGCCAATCTGCGTGTCCTTGTTGACAGCATTCCCTTTTTTCACAAGGATACGCTCCAGATGGAAATACCGCAGGACGAGATCGACGCTCCCGCCGTCACGCCCCTGCGCTTGGGGATACACAACGGCGACGACGTTTCCCACCACCGAATCCGTCCCGGTATCCAAAACCGTCCCCTCCCCCGAGGCGTAGACGGTCCGCTCCCCTCGGCTGCTCACCAGGTCCACGCCATAGTGGACGAAATGGAATCTGTCCAGATATGCCTGCGTCTTCATGCTCGCGGTGAGCAGCGCCTGATTGATCGGCAGAATCAATTTCTGGCTCAAAGCGTCCCCTCGCTTTCCGGGATGGGCTCTTTAGGTGCAAGGGCCTCCAACGCGTCAGAATAGAGGTTGGGATCCAGCTCGCGGTATGGGGAGGCGTTATCCGCCGGCGTGAGTTCGAGAAACCAGCCTAAAATCTGCGGTCCGGGGATGCGGATATAGAAATAATTGGCCGAACTGCCAAAATAGGCCGATTCGCTCTGGCTCCTGCTGGAATTGGATGAGTTATGGCGGAAACCAAAGATGCCGCCCCCGCTGGCCTCGTGGTTTTCCATATACTGCCGGCTGGACTCGGATTCCTCCTTGCTCGATTGGATCCGGATGGTAACGTCCTTGGCGACCACAAAGCCGGTGGGGAAAGCGGGCAGCACATAATCGAGCTGCTTGTTCGCGCCGTCCACCACGGCGTCATAAGTGACCAGCGATCGCAGACGGCCGGCCACATTCTGCCCCGAGGCGCTTATCGCGCGGATCTGATCCTTGGTCAGGCCGCTGCTAACCCGGATGTCCGCCAGACGGAAATAATGATCGCTGAGCTTAAAGAGGGTGGGATTAAACCAGCCTCCCCGGTCAAATGTAACTTTCTTAATCCGAAAACCAATCTCAAGTTTTTTGTTCATGTCCAGTTTTTTCTGGTGTTCCTCCGCGCTCTGCTGGGAGTGCGAAGCGCTGGCGGACCAGAACCAGCCGCCCACGCTCCAGCTGCTCTGGCTGGCGCTGGAGGAGCTGCCGCTGCTGGAAAAACTGCCCGTTTCGTCGCTCTTAATGACGACGTCCATGAAGTTCTCGTCCGCCGCCCCATCTGTCGCCGTCATCAGGGATGCGTCCGGCACCTGGTCGCCCTGCCTGTCGGCTTCGGAAATGGTGCCGGTGACCAGCGGGGCGAGAAAGTCCAGATCCGCCTGGACGTTTTGGATCTGCTCCTCAAGCCGCATCTTTTGCAGGCGCAGGTCCTTGACCTTGGATTCCGAGTAGGCCATGCGGGCGTCGTTGAGCTGCTTCATGTCCTGCTGGATCTTTTCCTGCGCCTGACAGGATTTGAGGACCCCGTTCACCACCTCCCCGGCAATCCCTTCGATAAGCCCGTAAATGCGGCTCTCGGTGGGGCTCAGGTTTCCCTCGCCCGCCTTTTGGATCTGTTCGATCACCGTCCGGGCCTTGGAGATTGGATCCACCGCTTCCTTGTAGACGCTGACGACCGCTTTGATTGCTGAGACCGCCCCCTCGCCGTACTGGGCGATCAGCTGCTGCTGGGATTCGGAAAGCCGATGCTCGCAGGTTCTGATCTCGTTTTGTAACCGTTCCTGTTCCTCCGGAGGCACCTCAACGACAGTTTGTTCGCCCAGCTGCTCTTTAAGGCTGCGCAGGTGCTTCTGCTTGGCGCGGTAATCCGCGACGAGGCTGTCGGTGGCCATGGTCAGGTCCTTGGGACTCAGGTTGGGACGCAACGCCCTGAACCAGTCGCTGGGCTGAAACTGTACCGGATAAACGTCCGTGGATCCGTCCAGAGAGCGGCGCAGGCTGGAGCGCATCTTCTGTTTTGTGCTTTCCAGCGCTTCAGAAGGCGATGAGACATTGAGGAAGCCCAGAATGGTAAGCACCTCGTGGTAGTGCCCGCGCACCACGGCGTCGTTGTAAAAGTTGCTGACGATCTCCTCCTGGACCAGCCCCTCGGAGGAAAGCCACCGCGCGTAGCCATCCAAATCGTCCCGCGCTTTGTACTCCTCATAGGTTTGATTCTTGACGCTGTACCACTCGTTGCGCCGCTCGAGGAACTCGTCGTAGAGTTCTCTGGCCATCGCCATGCGGGAGAGGGTTTTGCGCTCGCCGCGCACCTCGTCCTCCACGGGGGTCATCAGCCATTCGCGCAGGTTCTTCTGGTCGTGGACGAAGCTCCTCAGCGCTTCCAGCCGCGGCACATAGTTGTTGATCACCGTGTTGAAAACGGTGGAGAGGCGTTCCCCGTTCGGCCCCTGCACCACGGGCGAGACGTCGAAGAGCTGGTCGCTGAGCAGAAATTCCGCCTCCTGCACCGGGTAGGGCTTTGTCAGGGTGCTGTAGCAGTCGTCGGTGTTGTATTCGTAGGTGTGGGCGTTGAGCGGGCGGGCCGGGAATTCCATGACAAAGAGCTGGTTCCCCGCCCCCAGCAGCCTGTTGACGTTGTCGTAGATGACGTTCATGACGTCGGCGGACGAATTCTCCTGCAGCGACTGCAGGATGCTTTTTTCAGCCATATTTACGCTCCTTTCAACAGGGGGAGGACAACATCGGTTCGATGATACTTTGGATATAGTCGAATGCGCTTTCGGCATTCTTATAATTCTGGAGCTGACTGCCGCCGGTTCCCGCCGCCTGCTTTTTTATGTAGTCTTCCAAATTGGTTACGCTGATTGGAGTGGTCACTTCTGTAATTCCTGATTCTTCGCGGATTTTTTCCCACAGGCGGAGCAGCGGAAGGATCTTGTTCCAAGAGAATTCCGCGCCCTGTGTCGTCCAATACAAAACACTTCTGAGCAGTGAGAAGCGCGCGGCCTCGCTGACGGTGAAAACCGCAAGCGCTTTGCATTTCTTATCTGCGTGCTCCCCGTTTTTAATCAAGTTGTTAATGGCGTCTATCAAGTTAATCATGGTAATTTTCACTTCAGTGTCCACGGGGATTATACTGTATGATATCGCCGCGTTTTTGCTTACGACATAAAGGGTCTTGGGGTCAATCTCCAGGCTGACGGATAATTTATCGCTCTTGAGCTGCACCTCGAAAGTCCCAGTCTGCGTTTTCGCCATGTTCATCAGATCGTCCCACTGTTTGCAGAAGTCTTCTTTTGAGACTTCTTTATCTTTTACCACTGTATCTAGGCAAATCACGACCATACTCAAAAAATGCCTCCTTATCTAATTTCCGGTGGGCCCATCGGTACCTTTATCGTAATTTGGTCTCCATGTTTTGTCAATTATGAACTTATTTGTCAAATTGTTTCCAAAAAATATAAACTTTGTCAATAAATTGACACCATTTTAAAACCTCGTTAAATTAAAAGAACCCGGAGCGGAAGGCCCCGGGTGAATCGAGAAAAGGAGACGAATTTGATGAGAGACATGCTGACGAATTTTGCACTTCTGATGGAATTGGCCCGTGTGGATCCGGAGAAGCTCAGCCGCGCGCTGGAAACAGACCCCTCGCTCATTTCTCGCTGGCGCACCGGTTCACGCAGGCCAAACGCCCGTTGGCGGCGCAAGCTGGCGGACTATTTTCTCGACGCGTGCGGTAATGAAGTCCGGACGCTGCTGGCCGAGGCCGTTCCGCTGGGCCTGGCACAGGGTATCCCGCCGCTGCAGCTCTTGGAGCAGTGGCTCGGAGAAACGGGCGGATCGTGGGAGCACCGGGAGGAGCTGCTTTTTTTGTGCCGGAGCGGGCGCTTACGTAGGAAAAACCAAGCGCGTCCCCAGCACCTTTTGGGTGCGGGAATGCGCTCTGGGGACGCGGTGGTGCGCAATCTTCTGGGGGAGTTCCTTGACTATGCGCTCACGCAGACGGGTTCTGGACGGATCCTGTTTGCCTGCCCAGAAGGGCTGGAGCTATTTACGAGGGACGAGGGCTACAACCTCCCCTTGCAGGAACAACTGCGCCAGGTGCTGGAACGCGGCAAGCAACTGCAAGTTGTGCTGCGCACCGACTACCGGCCCAGCGACGTTGCGTCTGCCTGCGGCCCGTGGCTGTGGGCGCATCTGATGGGATATATCCAGAGCTATTATTACGACGACTTTCGCCTGCTGGAGCATGAAAAAATCCTGATCGGCCTGCGCGGTAGGCTCATGATCCAGGTGCGGGTGGAGGATAACGGCCCAACGGCCATCATCCGCACCGACCCCGCCGGCGTGGCCGAGGTGGAAGCACACTTTGACGCCTGCTTAAAACGTTCCAGGCAGCGTTTTCGCTACAATTTTTTCTCCGAGCCGCAAGACTTCCTGCGCGGCGCGGTGTACAACCGGGAAAAACCGATGTACCTGATTCAAGCGCTTCCGGATCTGGGGATTCGGTGGGAAACCGTCGCTTTGCGGCTGGAACCGTGCGAACTGGCGCTGCTGCAGCGCCAGTTTGGGCTTTTAACGATCTCTCTATGGGAAATAGACAAGGAGGCTGAGGTTCGCCATATCTTCTGCGCGGAGAGCATTGACGAGACTTTGGACAATGCGCGGCACCTCTGCCGGCCCTTGAGCGCCGTCTGCAAAAGGCGGATCTACCTGGATACGCAGGAGCTGGTGGATCAATTGGCAGCGATCCGACGCGCGCTGGAACAGCGTCCCCAATACAAGGTCTGTTTTATCCCGCGGGAATGGTTCGTCCGTATCAGGATGGAGATCGTGGTATGGGGGAACGAGGCCGCCGTCGCCTGGATTGCCGCCCGGCAATCCGCAGCCTGCCGGGATTATCCAAACGTCGCCGCCCTGCACGGATTCTGCGCGACCGTATGGGAAAAGATCCCGCCGTCGCACCGTAACCGACGGGCGGCGGAGAAGCGGCTCGATCGTTGGCTTGAACGTGCGCGAAGATTTGGTTTCCGTATCGGCCTTTGATGTACATCAAGGCGATTGCAGTACAAGACCTCTATCCCGCGATTTAGGTTGGCCTTTGCCTTAAGCAGCACGGAACACCTCATCAGAAATAACGGCTTTATGGATGCCGGCATACAGATGCCGCCCCATGAAGCCATTATTTTTGATTTACAAAGCGCTGGTACCGGCTGTTTCCAATCTTGCATCAAACCTGATGCTGCTGCATGCCATTTCCCTAAATCATCGTTTATTACTTGCCACAAATTGCGAAAGTTGCACCCACAAGAAACGGGGTTTCCAGTTTCGAAACTGGAAACCCCGTAATCCCATTTTGTTGCCCACTTTGATGCCTACGCATCCAAATTGGGCTAATGAAAGAGGATCGGACTCTCGACCTTACGGATGCGAACCGTACGCTCTCCCGAGTGGTCCGCAAAGCGGGCCCTTTTATGAACATACCGTGCTGCTGTAACGTACGGAACAACACAAAGGCTGTAGATACCGCCCGCGCATTCCTACGCCAGTATCGTGACATTCGGTTCGGGCTTCTACATGCCGTCCTTGCGGTGCAGAGCGGGCATCCCGTCGCTGATGCACTGTCGCTTTCGACTGGCTGGATAAATTGAATCGCCATCTCGGCAAAGGTGACGCTATTTTCCTGCTCCGCCGTTTCAAGCCTGTTTGACTCAAATTATTTTTGCTTTCTTTTATTATTCGTCCAAAGCTGAATCGCCCCTATGAGCTGGTCCACGTCGATTGGCTTCGAGATGTGGTCGTTCATGCCGGCGCTGTGCGCCCTGCCCACATCGGCGGCGAAGGCGTTGGCCGTCAGGGCTAAGATGGGGATGGCGCGCGCGTCCTCACGCTCCAGGCGCCGGATGGCTTCTGACGCCTGATAGCCGTCCATCACCGGCATTTGGATATCCATCAGGATGCAGGCGTACTCCCCGGGAGCGGATGCCTGGAACCTTTCCACCGCGATTTGCCCGTTTTCAGCCGTGTCGGCCAAGAGGCCGTGCATCGCCAGCAGCTCCACCGCAATCTCACGGTTTAGCTCGTTATCCTCCACCAGCAGCAGCTTTTTGCCCTCCATGCGGGGGCGGCGTTTCCCGGCGGGGGCGGCCTGGACGCCCAGGCGGTCCTGGCGGCAGAATTTGTGGAAGGTATGTATCATTTTGGATTTGAACAGCGGCTTTGTAATAAAGGCGTCGGCGCCCGCAAGCCGGAACTTCTCCTCTATCTCCGAGTAATCATAGGCGGAAATGATGACGATGGGCACATCCGGGCCTACCTTCTGCCGAATGAGCCGGAGCGTCTCCAGCCCGTCCATGCCGGGCATCATCCAGTCCAGTATCACGGCGAAAAAGTCATCCGCCGCCTCATGGGCCGCGACCACCCGGCTGACGGCCTCCCGGCCGGACAGCACCCAGCTGCTGCGCATGCCCAGTTCATTGAGTATTTCGCAGGCGCTTTCACAGATGATCGGATCATCGTCCGCCATCAGGACCGGCAGCCCGGAAAGCGCTGCGGTATCCGCCGTCTCCTCCTCACACAAATCGAAGGAGATGGTGACGATAAACTCGCTGCCCTCCCCCGGCTTGCTCTTGACCTCGATGGTGCCGTTCATCATGCGCACGATGTTCTGCGTGATCGCCATGCCCAGGCCCGTGCCTTGGATATCGCTGGTTTTCACGTCGTCCGCCCGTGAAAAGGGTTCAAAAAGATGCGGGATAAAGTCCCGGGACATCCCGATGCCGGAATCGGTCACACTGAAGGAATACTGCCCCTTGCCCTTGGCAAAGGATGGCATCTCCTGGATTCGCAAGCCCACCGTCCCGCCATCGGGGGTATACTTGACGGCGTTGGACAGCAGGTTCACCAGGACCTGCTGCAAGCGCCCGCCGTCGGTCACCACCTTCTCATGTCGGACCCGTTCGGCGTTGACCTGGAGCGTCTGGCGCTTCTCCGTGGCCAGGGGCCGGAACACCTCCATCACATCCTCAATCAAATCGGCGAGGGAAACCGCCTCAGGCTCCAGGTCGATTTTCCCGCTCTCAATTTTGGACATGTCCAAAACCTCATTGATGAGGTTTAACAGGTGACGGCTGGCGATGTTGATTTTCCCCAGGCAGTCCCGCATCTTTTCCGGGGAGTGCAGGTTGGCCTGCGCTATGACCGACATGCCGATGATGGCGTTCATGGGGGTGCGGATATCGTGGGACATGGAGGCTAGGAAATTCGTCTTGGCGTCGTTGGCGACGCGGGCCGCCTGGCAGGCGGCCTCCAACGCCTGCCGCTGGCGGGATTGCTCCTGCCGCTCGGTGGTCATGTCCAGGCCCACGCTGTAATAGGAGGGGACACCGTCCCAGCTATCCTCCGCGCTGACATACCGGAAGGTGACGGACACAATTTTGGTCACCCCCGCGCGGGTGACAATCCGCCGCTCCACCGCTGTGGCCTCGCCGGTTTCCCGGGACTGGCGCATGACTTCCTCGGCATAATCGATGTCATCTGGATGCACATAGGTGCATTTGGATTGCAGTTCCTGCTCAAACTGCTCTTTTGTATAGCCGATGATGTCCAGGTATTCGCCGCCGTACCAGAGGATTGTCCGCAGATCCCGGGCGTCCACCCGCGCAAACCCGCCGTGGACGCTGTTGAGCAGCGCGTCCCGCTCCTGATCCTTTTTCGCCAGCTTATATTCGGCGCTGAAGCTGTCATGGGACAATTCCAGCCGCGCCCGATGGCCCTCCCAGTTGATCTCCAGGTCCTTGATGATAAAGGTGCGCTCCAGGTTCGGGTTGTAGAATTCCCAGGTGTAAAACGTCTCGCTGCACAATTTGCCGTTGGTGCAGAACGGGCAGGGGGAAGTACGCCCTTGGATCATTTCATAACATTTGCGCCCCACCAGCTGGTGGGCCTGGGCTCCCAGCACCTTGCAGGAGGTTTGGTTCACATACAAAAGCTCATAGGTTTCCATGTCGCTCACATAGGCGTTGCCCTCATAGATGTCCAATACCGAACGAAAACAATGCCGCTGCTGCCGGTACAGCCGGGCCTGCTCCTCTGTCTGCGCCACCAGATCGTCAACGCCGGTGAACTCAGCCTGGAGCACCTGCGCCCCCATCGTCTCCTCATTTGCTATCGTCCCCAAAAGCCGCGCATGGCAAAAGCCGCCTCCCCGCTGGGGCAGACGGACGGTCAAAGACATGCCGGGGCCGCTGTGCGCGGCCTGCAACGCCGCCCGGCGGATTTTTGCAAATTCGCCGGGCAGCGGCTCATATAGCTGCTTTAAGCTGCCAAAGCCCTCCCCCGCGGATGCCGCCATACAAAAAAAGCTGGAGTTTCCCCATAAAATCGTCAGGGGGTCATCCAGCAGGCAGCGGATTACGCCGGCCTTCAAAGATTCAATTCCCGCGGGGCAGCCCGCGGGCGCGTCTTTTGTGCTTCTCGCCCTTTTATCCACTTTTCCAACCACCTATTTGGGAGCAACGCCCGTTTGAGCCATTGTGTTCACATACCGTTTTATTCTGTTTTGCTATCAGTATAGCAAAAAAAACCGGCAATCGCAATGGGTTTTGGAGATTTCGGACGCCGCGCCCCCGCGTGGCCGGAGCAATGGGCAGCTACCCTTTCAATAGGACCTTGAACGCCGAACCAGCCCCCGGCCGACTTTGCACCTGGATTTCCCCGCCATGGCGCTCCACAATCAGTTGGACCACGGCCAGCCCCAAGCCGGAACCGGGGATCTGCTGGGAGCGGGAGGGGTCGGCCCGGTAAAAAGGCTCAAAGATGTGGGGCAGCGCGTTTGCCGGGATACCCGGGCCGTCGTCTTTCACCGTGACGCTGACTTCGCGTCCCTCCCGCCCCAGCGTCACGGTGACCGCCCCGCCGGGGTGGTTGTACTTGACGGCGTTCTCAATCAAGTTGGCGAATGCCCGGTATAGGAGGTCGGCATCCCCCCGCACCGGCGGCGCCTGGCCGCCGACGGACAGCGTTACCCCGCATTCCTCCGCCCTGCCGGAAAGCTCCCGCACCGCCAGATCCAGCACCGGGCGCAATTCCACCGTCTCGTCCATCGGCACCTCCTTTGGGTTCGCCAGGGACAGGAGCCCGTCCACCGTCTTGATAATGCGCTCCAGGCTCTCGCCGGTGTCCGCCATGAATTCCCGGTAGTCCGCTTCCGACGGGTGGGGGGCCATCTCCAGCACCTGAAGGGCGGATTTTATGACGGCAAGCGGGGTCTTTAGCTCATGGGCCGCGCTGGCGGCAAAGCGCTTCTGGATGAGGAAAGACTCCTCCAACCGCCCCAGCATCCCGTTGAAGGATCGGGTGAGGGCCAGCACCTCCCCCTGGGCGCCCGCTTCTGGGACACGCCGATCCAGGTGCCGGCCATCGATTCTCCCTGCGGACGCCGTCAGGTTTTTGAGCGGACGCAGCACCTGCCCCGTGGCCAGATAGGTGGAACCCACGGCCAACAGCGCTATCAGCGCCATGGCCAAAAGGGATTGGGCGGAAAACTTTTGGGATGCCTCCCGATAGAATTCAATCGGGGAGGCCAGCGCGTCGTCCGGCCCCGCGCCCTCCTCCCAGGCGGGATCCACCTCCACCAGACCGGACTCGAGCAGCGCGGCATAGTCCCCGTAATAGGCGCGTGCGGCGAACAGGGAGTTGGTGGTCAGCAGTAGACAGGCCGAAAGCAGGATGGCGGCCACAATGGCTGTCAAACGGGCCTGCAAGGTCCATGTTTTCAAGATGAAGCCTCCTCCGGGTTTTGGATGCGGTAGCCTTGGCCCCGCTGGGTGATGATATAGTCTCTGGCCCCCGCCTCGTCCAGCTTTTTGCGCAGCGAGTGGATGTGGAAGCGGAAGGCATTGGAAAAGGGGTCGGCCTCGCTGTCCCAGGCGTGCTCGATCAGCTCTTCCGCGCCGATCACCCGCCTGGCGTTTGTCAGCAGGTATTCCAGCAGCGCGTACTCCTTGCGGGTCAGTTCCACCGGCGATTGGCCGCACCAGACTCGCCGGGCCGCCGTGTCCACCCGCAGGCGCCCGCAGCGCAGCTGGGGATCGGCGGTGGTGAAGCTCCGGCGCAGCAGTCCACGGATGCGGGCCTCCAATTCCTTGAACTCGAAGGGCTTGGTCAGGTAGTCGTTGCTCCCCCCATCCAAGCCGCTGATTTTGTCCTCCAGCGTGTCCCGGGCGGAGAGAATGAGGATGCGAAAGTCGGCGTCCTGTTCCCGGATGCGCTGCAACACCTCCATGCCGTCCAATTTGGGCAGGTTCAGGTCCAGAATCATCAGGTCGTAATCATTAAGGCCATACAGCTCCAGAGCCTCCAAGCCGTCATAAGCGCAGTCCACCGCGTACCCCAGCAGGCGCAGTCCCTTGGCGATATTCTTCGACAGCAGGGCTTCATCCTCCACCAAAAGCAGTTTCATGGCTCCACTCCCTTTTTCCAGCGCACTGGACTTTTCCAGGCTTGTCAATGGCGGAGGCGCTTCCAACGCCTCCGCCAATTAGTATTACCAGATCACGATGCGATCCTCAGGGGCGACATACATCCCGTCGCCCGGCTGGATGCCGTAGGTGTCGAAAAACTCCTGGAAGTTGGAGAGCACCCGGTTGGTGCGCAGGATATTGGGGGCGTGCACATCCGACTGGGCCAGCCCGGCCAGCGTCTCATAGCTGCCCGCGCGCAGCCATTGGCGGGCGAAGCTGCGGAAGAAGGCGTCGTAGTCGGGGTTTTCCATGGTGGAGAGAACCTCCAGGCCGCAGGCAACGCCGCCGATGTCAGAAATGTTCTCGCTCAGGGTCTCCTTGCCATTGGCGGGGATGCCGGGGGCGGCCTCATAACCGTCGTAGAAATGCTCCGCCTTTTTGCACAGCGTTTGGAAGTGGGTGTAATCGCTGTCCGCCCACCAGTTGCGCACGGTGCCGGTGGCGTCGTACTGGGCGCCGCCATCGTCAAACATATGGGTAATCTCGTGGGCGATGGTGCTGCCGATGGCCCCCAGGTTGGCCTCAAAGGAGGCATTCTTATCATAGAAAGGAGCTTGGAGGATACCCGCGGGGAAAATGAGGGTGTTGGTGTTCCGGCTGGCTGCGGCGTTGACGGTGAAGGCCGCCATAGGGAAACGCCGGGGATTCACCGGCTCGTCCAGGCCCTGAACGGCTTTCTGCCACTTGTCCGCCTCAGAGGCGGACACATTGGCAAAGTAGCTGCCGCCGTCGGCAACGCTCTTGATGTCGGCATTGTTAAAATCCCACTGGTCGGGGTAGCCGATCAGGACCGTGATGTTGTCCAGCTTCTTCATGGCCTCCTGCTTGGTGGATTCCTCCATCCAGTCCAGCCGGCTGATGCGGGTCTTAAAGGCTTCAATCATCATCCGCACCATCTTCTCCACCTCGGCCTTGGACTCGGCGGGGAAGTAGCGCTCCACGTAAAGCTGGCCCAGTTCCTCAGAGAGGAAGGACTGCACGGCCTCGTTGGCGGCCTCCTCGGGGGCGCCTGTTTCATAACCGAACTTCTCCGCCAGCTCCTGGCTCAGGTACCGGCTGAAGCCGGAAATCAGGGCGCTCTTCTGCATCGCCTTGAATAGCTCCAGGTTCTCTTCGGTAAACCATGTGGCGTAGGCTGCGAACTGCTTGTCGTCGAAGACCTGCATCCGGGCGTCGGCCTTGAGTCCGATGGCGACAAGCAGCTCGGAGGGCTTGGCCTGGGGCATCAGCTCGTCCAGAGACGTGGGGGTGTAGCGGTTGGACTGGCTCTGGAGGCTGCCCATCTCCTCGGCGCTGGAGGCGTTTTCCGCCAGGGCCTTCTCCATACGGAGGATGCCGTCAGCCAGCTGTTCCGCCTCGGGCCGGCCTTCGCCTGCCGCCATGAGCTGGGAGATCATGCCCTCCCGGTATTCCTTCACCATCCCGTTTTCCGGGTCGGCATAGTCCTCGGGAGTAAACATGGGGTACATGGTCATGAGCTGCATGACCTTTTTGCTGCTGTCCTGGGTGTCGGTGACGGCCACCATGGGGAAAATGCCGTTGCCGAAGTTGCCCAGTTCCTTGACCGCCAGGGCGATGGCCGCGTTGAGCTCAGAGAAATTTTTGGCCGCGTCTACTGCGTCCAGATACTTCCGCAGGGGCTCTACGCCCGCGGCGTTGCGTTCCTCCAGCGCCAGAACACTCTGGTAGAGGTCCCGGATTTTCTGCCGGGCACTGCCCTGGGGGTAGTCCTCGCCGCTGTGGACGATCTCCAGGATCAGGTCGTGAAGCTGCTTGTCGGTGTTGGCCACCACGGTGCTGGAGCCGCCCATGGTGGAACCGTCGCCAGGGAGCTCCAGAGCGTCCAGCTCACCCTTGTTGACGGCGGCGTAGAAGTTGTCCTTGAGATTGGTGCCGAAGACCTGGAAAAACCGCTGGGCCACGATTTCCGCGTCCTTGCGGGTTACGAGTGCGTTCATCTTGTCATTGCCGTCCTCGCCGGAGGAAGCGTCCTTGGGATCGGCGAGCTTGGCGGGGTCGCTCTCCATATTGTCCGTCATGTCGGTCTCCGGGGCAGACATCCCCTCGCCATCGGAGGTAGGAGCGTCCTGGTCCGTGGTCTCGGGCGCAGTCTCCAGCTCGGGCAGGCCCAGGTCGGAGGCGGCCAGCACGCCCCCATTGGACAGGTTACGCAGCGCACTCCAGGCCCACTCGGGCGCGTCGGTCAGATCGACGGGGGGCGGTGCGGTGTTTTTACCGTTGCCTATGGGAGCGGGCAACTGGCCGAACGCCCGGCTGGCTATGACAAACATCTGGAGCCAGGTGGCCTGCTCCGCCTCGTCAAAGCCCTCCAGCACCCCGACGCGATCGGCGCCGGGATGGTAGTCGTCCGCGGCCTGGATGAAATAGTCGGCAAGCGCGCCAACGGTCATCGGCTTTGTGGCGGTCTCGATGGGAGTGGGCGTGGTGCTGGAGGTGTTTTTATTGGGGGATGGACCCATGCATGCGGTCAGCGCCAGGAGCAAACTAAGCGACGCCGCCATCAGTTTCGCATAAAGAGTTGTCTTCATAAAAAAATCCTTTCCACTTCCGCAATGCCTTGGCAGCGCGGGATACTGTGGAAAGGATATCATACTCTTTGTTAGATTTTCGTTAGGATCACTTCATTTCTCCATTTCCCAGAATTCTCCTTTCACGGGGATCAGGATATTTTCCGCGCCTCGGATCCCTAACTGCACCAGTTGATTAACCGTAATGCACAACTCACGAACCACCAGTTCTTCCAGTACGGTGGAAAAGCCGAAGACATCCCGTTCGTCCAATGCCTGGAGCATCCGGTTCAGGAACGGTGCGGCGACGCGGTTTATTGTTTCGGGGGTCCCCCTCAATCCACGCAGCGGATGCCCCCAGAAGAGAAGCCGCAAGAGTTCAGAATAGATGGTCCGAATCGTCTGGCTGGGGGTGTGCTCAGAGATCAGTCCCATGGACACATAGGTCATTAATTCAAGGCGCCGGCTGTCCCGGAGCTCCAGCAGGCGTTCCTTCCACAGGCGGAGCCCGCCGCAGTCCAGGGAAGCCAGAGTGAGTTCAGACACGGCCCGGGCGGACAGGGCGTATATTTGTAAGCATTTGGCCATATCCAGCAGCCGGTTCTGGATATCCGGCTGTGTGAGGTCGGCGTTCTCCGTACTCTCCATGGGGGATAGGACCTGAGCGCCGCGGGATCTGAACGATTTCACCGCTCCGATGCCGCCCAGCAGGCTGAGTGTCCGGCGGACCGTACTGATGGAAACTCCCTTTTCGACGGCGAGCCGGTGGGCCGGCGGGAGGAAACTGCCCACTGGATAGATCCCACGACTGATGTCGGTCAGAAGCTCGACGGCCAGGGAATACCGAAGTTGGGCAGACTTTTTATAGGCGTTCCAGCAAAAGCCGATCTGCGGAACTGGTTCTGCGATCCGATCTTCATAAAATCGGGACAACGCGTGCGCGAGGTCGTCCTGTGCGGTCTTCAGAACGTCTCTCAGCGTGGCCCAGTTTCCGTTGCGGCTGAGGACCGCCACGTTTTGCTGCCAAAACAGACCCTTTTCAAAATAGGGCGTGTTCTCCTTTACACTGTAGAACGGCCCTTGGAAAAAGAGGTAGAGGTATCGCATCAACCGCATCAGCAGATCGTTTCCCAGCGCGCCGTACTGCTGCTCTAGGTAATGCCAAATGACGGTGGGTGGCCTCTCCTCATCACGGGTCAGATGCACCATCCGCTCCGCAGCCTCCGGCGGCGAGTGCTTCAGGGACAGCCACAAAGCCCAGCCGAACAGCGGCCAAATAGACCAGCTCAGGTCGCGAAGTGCGGCTTCACGCTGTGCGAAATAGTGCCGTACATGCCCGTCGATCTCCTCCTGAGAATAGGAGACAGACACCTTGGCCCCGGCTTTTTGGGTCAGTGAGATAACTCCCTCGCGGCGCAGACGGTGATATGCCTGGGCAACGGTATCGATTGAAATATGAGACTGCCGGCACAACTCCTCCATCCTGGGAAGGCTCTCCCCACAGCGATAATATCCAAACTGAATTTGGGCAAGCAGATATGCGTATATGACCTGATGCAGTTCCAGTTCGCTTCCCACCATGACATCTCCTTGCCGTATTTCACATTATAATAATTATAACATTTCCACCCTTTAATTTCTATAAAGCATTGCTATCGTTTGGTTCACTTGCTATATAGGCACGGTCATGCGCGATTTGGCGGCAATCAAAAAGGACGGACCTCGAAAGTCAAACTGCTCACCGAGCACCCGTTCACCAAAAGTTTTGGTCTATCGAGCCAAGCACAAACCTGGATTCGTGATAAAGAATATGTTATGACACTGAAACAACCGTGGACGGCCGCAGACGCGGGAGACGGGGAGGCTCGCAGCATTGAGGAGGGTTCGGACGCAAACGCAGGGGTTCAACATGGAAGTGATTCACCGGGATATCTTGAATCGCTGAGTCGAGCACTCTGACGGTTCGGCGTGCTTATTCCGCAGGCAAAAAACAACTGCTATCTGATTCGATGGCAGTTGTTTTTTTGGTGGAGACGAAGAGGATCGAACTCTCGACCTTACGGATGCGAACCGTACGCTCTCCCGAGTGGTCCGCAAAGCGGGCCCTTTTCCCCGAAAATCCGTGTACTTATCTACAGTGTATTGATAAACGCTGTACAGTTCCAAAGGGTTACCGCGACTTACACCGACATCCGGCATCCATGCCATGGTACGCCGTATCAATTTCGTCCCAAATGGACTCCCGCGTTACAGATAATACATATCCGCCGGGTCCTTCTGCGCGGTGCGGCGATAGTGAACGTTCGGATATCCCAATACCAGCGTGGTCACCGCTTTCGCATGGGTCAGATGCAGCTGGCGGCGAAGGGTGGGGAAAGTGTTTACAATCCGGGCAAAAAAGCCGCTGTACAGGACGCCCAAGCCAAGGGCCTCGGCCATCAGCTCCATATTGGAGGCGGCCAACGAAGCGTTGATCTCATCCTTTGAAACCACAACAATGGCAACCGGTGCGTTCTTGAAGAAAAAATGGTCGTCGATGACGGCGTTTCGCGCGGTCGTGCTCATCAGCTTCACCACAGGCAGCAGCCTTTTCGCAAACCGCACCGCGATCTGCTCATAACGGCGGATTTCCTTCTGAAGCACAATGTAGGAGACATTCTGCGCGTTGCCGCCGCTTGGCGTCAGACGGCCGGCCTCGATGATCTGCGCAAGGACCTCCGGGGCGACGGGCTTCTCTTTGTACTGCCGGATGCTTCTCCTGGTGCGGATGGCCTCCAGAAGCTGATGCGGGTCCAAAGCCACCGGTTTCTCTATTTCGATTGGCGGCTCATCAAAGCCTGTAATGGAAACGGCGGCTTTGGGACATATGGCGACGCAATGCCCGCACATCAGGCAGCTTTGCGACCTTACCACCGCTTTTTTATCCTTCAGTCCAAGGTTGTAGGCGGGGCAATCCCGCACACACATCCCGCATCCGATACATTTGTCATGGCTGATTTCTATTCTGTGCTCTCTCATAATATTTGGCTCCTTAAATCCGTGTAAATGGGTTTATTGCAACCCGCGGGCCCGCATGAAGGCGCTGCGGGTGGCGTTACCGATGCGTCCGGGCGTGACCGCGTCGCCGATGGAATAAAGCCGCTCGAAGTGCCCGGTGCATTCTTTCTCCAAGGCGCTATTGCTACGCACACCGATGGCCAGCACTGTGGCGTCGGCCCGGATTTCTTCCAGCACGCCGTCCTTGCGCCTCAGATAAAGCATCCCGTCGCCGATGCGCTCCAGCCTCCGGCCCGGCAGGAACCGCACGCCGCCCTTTTCCAGCCGCCCGATCACGTCGGAGGCGTTGATGGGGTAAGCGCCGGGGGCGATCTGATCCGCCATCTCGATGATGGTAACGGTGTTCCCCTGCCCCATCAGAAGCTCCGCCGTTTCAAGCCCGGTCATGCCGGAACCGATGACGGCAACCTCCTTTCCGGCGTAGGTCCTTTCGCCTGTCAAAATCGGCGTGACCGTGGTCACCGTGTCCGAATCGGAGCCGGGAATCCGCGGCGCTGCCGCTTCCGCGCCGGTGGCGAGGAACACCGCGTAGGGGCGAAAACTTTCTATGACCTCTTTGGCAGCCCTGGTGTTGTATCGGATGTCCACGCCCTGCTGGAGGGCCTGATGGGTCAAATACTGGATGAACCAGTCCATTTTCTCTTTGAGCGGTGGGGCCGCCGCCAGGATGAGCTGTCCGCCAGGGGCGCCGCCCTGTTCCAGCACGGTCACCTTGAAGTCCCGCGCCGCCAGCTCGTTGGCCGCGGTGAGTCCCGCCGGGCCGGCGCCCACCACTACGACCGGCCGCTGCCACCCATCCTTCGGCGCGGTGCGGGGGAACTTGCTCTCCCGGCAGGCACGGGGATTGACCGCGCACTCCACCGGCTTGCCGTTCATGATGTTCTCCTGAAAAGACTCCATACAGCGCAGGCAGCAGATACAGCGGTTGATCTCCCCGCTCCGTCCCTCCATTGCTTTTTTGGCCCATTCGGGGTCGGACAGATAGGAACGGCCCATGGCGATGAAATCCTGCGTCCCCTCATTGAGCTGCGCCTCAGCCTGCTCCGGTGTGCGGATCAGGTTGGCCGCAATGACGGGGATTCTGACCTGCTCCTTGACCGCTTTCGCCAGATACTTGCGCCAGCCTGGGGGGAAACTGATGGGCTCGCAGGAAGTCTGCGCCGTGTCGTAGTTGCCGCTGCTGATGTTGAGCGCATCGACGCCGAAGCGTTCCAGCCGCTTTGCCATCTCCACGCCCTCCTCCAAGAGGATGCCCTGGCCGGGATAACCGATCGTGTCGTAAAATTCTTCCACCGAGAGGCGCACACTGATGGGAAAATCCGGTCCGCATTCGGCCTTGACGCCCTCGATGATCTCCTTTAGAAGCCGCATCCGGTTTTCCAGCGAGCCGCCGTAATCGTCCTCCCGGCGGTTGGTGTAGGGGCTTAAAAACTGCTGGAGCAGATAGCCGTGGGCTGCATGGAGCTCCACTCCGTCCGCCCCGGCCTTTTTCACCCGCCCCGCGGCGGCGATAAATTGGCCGATCAGGGTTTTGATCTGCGGGATGGTCATGGGGACGGTCTTCTGATGGCGGACGGGGTTGTCCCCAAGCCCACAGGGGACGTCACTGGGGGCCAGAAGCGGCTTCATGTACTTTTCCATCCGCTTCGCGGTTTTGGGATCGTCGATCATGGAGGCGTCGAACCTGCCAGCCATCTTGAAATACCAATCCCAATAAGACGGGAAGATCCGCGCCATCCGTTCGTTAAACCGCCAGATGGTCGGAAAGAGCACCACATTTTGCCGTCCGGGGTGGTAGAGCTGCATAAACAGCTTGGCTCCATGGGCGTGCACCCGTTCCGCCGCTTTGCGGAGCGGCTCAATATACCGGTCGTGGGACATGGACAGCATGCTGGGGTAAGCCACGGCGTCCGTCTCGTTCACACGGGTGCATTCGGTGATCATGAGCCCCACGCCTCCGGCGGCCCGCTCCTCGTAATAGGCGGCAAGCGCGTCGCTCACCGCGCCGTCGTGGTGGGCAAGCCCGACACACATGGCGGTCATGACCAGACGGTTTTTGACCGTCACCGGGCCGATCCTCCCGGGTGTAAACAAATGGGGATATTCCATATTTGAAACCTCGCTTTGATTTTTGATTGTGGCGGAACAGACCATTTACACATCCAGATAGTTGTTTTTTCAAATGTTTATATTTTTGCACTTGTCTGGATTTCGTCTTTAGTCTATAATGGTTTTCATGGAAAGGCAAGTGACAGAATTAAACGGACGTAGAAATTTAGACAAAACCAAAAATTTGTCAAAGGAGTTGCAAAAAGTGAAATATGACTTGACGAAAAAATTGACCATTGGAGCAAGCCGCACCCTTTATTCTCTCCAGCAATCGCTGCTTTCTCTGCTCTCTGAAAAATCTTTTGAGGAGATCGCCGTCGGGGAACTGTGCGAAAAGGCCATGCTGCCCCGGGCTACCTTCTATAATTATTTTGACGACAAATACGACCTTCTGGAATACTGCATGATGGCGGTCCGCGACCGGTTGGACAGCGGCTGCCGGGACACAGGGAATTGCGTGGAGCGGATGAATAAGTTGATGGAAAACTGCTTCGATTTTTTGGATCGGAGCATTGAGACGGTGGGGGCGATCTTGAAGAATAACCCGCCCAACCTGTATTTTATCAACCAAATCCGGTTTTACCTGCTGTCCAATATGTCGGCGGCCTTTAAGAGCAATCCGGATTCCCACCGCTTCAAGGTGCCCCAGGAGATGGCGGCGAACCTGTACAGCCAGGTGATCCTGATTATTTTGGAGTGGAAATACCTGGACAAAAAGGAGTGCTCCAAGGAGCAGGCGAAAGAATATCTGAAGCAGATGGTCAGCGGGATCGAACCTGAATAAGAGAAGGAGTGTATGGGAATGGTTTTTTATTTCAGCGGTACCGGCAACAGCCAGCGGGCGGCAAAGCAAATTGCGGAACTGCTCGGAGATGAGCTTGTCTCCATCAATGCTTGCCTCAAAAGAGGCGAAAAAGAAGCGTTCCATTCGGAACGCCCACTGGTGGTCGTGGCTCCCACCTATGCCTGGCAGATGCCAAAGGTGGTGGAGCGGTGGATTCGTGAGACGGAGTTTGAGGGGACGAAAGACATCTATATTGTCCTGACCTGCGGCGGGAGCGTGGGCAATGCCGCCGCCTACGCAAAGAAGCTCTGTGGGGAAAAGGGACTGCGCTTCTCGGGTCTGGCGCTGGTCGCCATGCCGAATAACTATGTGGCGTTGTCCAATACGCCGGATAAGACGGAATGCGCGGCGATCCTGGAAAAAGCCGGGGAGCGCATAGCATCATTGGCCGCGCTGATACAAAAGGGGGAACCGTTTCCCGAAGCCGCCATCTCGTTCAAGGACCGGATGAACAGCGGGCCGGTCAACGGGCTGTTTTACGCCCTTTTTGTCCATGACAAGGGCTTTGCCGCGTCGGAAGCCTGCGTTTCCTGCGGCAAATGCGCCCAGCGGTGTCCGCTGAATAACATCGACATGAAGAGCGGAAAGCCCAGGTGGAAAGGCAATTGCACCCACTGTATGGCCTGTATCGGCGGCTGTCCCACCGAGGCAATCGAGTATAAATCCGCTTCCAAGGGTAACCGCAGATATTACATCATGAAAGATTGACGCGGAGGTACATGATCAATGGTCTTTTATTTCAGCGGCACCGGCAACAGCCAGCTTGCGGCGAAACAAATCGCGGCGGAGCTGGGCGATGAACTGGTTTTTATCAATGACTGCTTGAAAAAGGGAGAAAAAAAGACGTTCCATTCGGAACGTCCGCTGGTGTTTGCCGCACCGATCTACGCCTGGCGTGTGCCGAAGGTGGTGGAGCAGTGGATTCGGGAGATGAAATTTGAAGGCAGCCGGGACGCCTATTTTGTCCTGACCCGCGGCGGCGGCACCCAGGGGAATGCGGCGGCCTACGCCGCGAAGCTGTGCGGGGAAACCGGATTGACTTACCAAGGGCTTGCGTCGGTACAGATGCCGGAGAACTATATTGCCCTGTCCACAGTGCCCAGCGAGAGCGAATGCGCGGCCATGATCGCCCGGGCGAAGCCGGTCTTTTCAGCGCTTTCCCAGAAGATCGGACGGGGCGAACCGTTCTCCAAGACAACGGTTACTTTGGGAGGACGCTTCATCAGCGGGCCGTTCAACCCGCTCTATTATCGGTTTTATATCAAAGACAAGGGCTTTACAGTTTCGGATGCCTGTGTCTCCTGCGGCAAGTGCGCAAAGCGGTGCCCACTAAACAACATCGAAATGGTGGATGGGAAGCCTGTCTGGAAGGGGAACTGCACCCACTGCATGGCCTGCATCTGCGGCTGTCCAACTGAGGCAATTGAGTATAAGACCATTTCCAAGGGGAAACGGCGTTACTACATGATGGAGGAATAAGGCGGCGTTAGCCGTCCCAGAATCCGCTTATATCCGATGACGGCACGCGCACGAGAAATTTGTCTCACAGGCAAAAAAACAACTGCTATCTGATTCGATAGCAGTTGTTTTTTTGGTGGAGACGAAGAGGATCGAACTCTCGACCTTACGGATGCGAACCGTACGCTCTCCCAGCTGAGCTACGCCCCCAATTTTTGCGGCGATCCTAATTCAGACCGCGAGATTTATTATAGCATCCAATGGGGGGCTTGTCAATATAAAATTCCCAATTACGGAGGAAATTTTGACGTGTCCGGTCGAACGGACGGTCCGCTCAATGCGCCGCGCGCCAGCGCAGCGCCTCTTCCCCGGTCTTTACCAAAACGCGCATCGCCGCGGCGGGGTGCTCCCCCACCGCCGTCTCCCCCGTCAGCATGAGGGAGGACGCGCCGTCGAGCACGGCATTGAAGATATCACACACCTCGGCGCGGGTGGGCACCGCGCTGTGGTGCATCGAATGGAGCAGCTGGGTGACCACCATGAACGGTTTTCCCGCCGCGCGGCAGGTTTCCGCCGCGGATTTCTGCGCCGCGGGCAGCTCCCAGAGGGGCAGATCGTTGCCGAGGTCGCCGCGCGCGATCACAATGTGATCCGCGTGGGGCAAAAGCTCCGGCAGCATTGCGAGGCCCTCCCGGTTTTCGAGCTTGGCAAAGACGCGCGTGCCCTCCGCCCCCGCCGCCGATAGCGCGTCCCGCAGGGCGGTCAGGTCGTCCGCGCCCCGCACAAAGGGAAGCATCACGCCGGTCACGCCGCATTCCCCGATGCGCGCGAGGTTTTCGCGGTCGCTCTCCTGCAAGGTCGGCGGATGCAGCGCCGCCCCGGGCAGGGCGATGCTTTTGCGGGATTGCAGAGTTCCGCCGCGCAGCACCTCACAGTCCGCGCTTTTTTCATCGCAGCGCAGGGCGCGCAGGAGAAGCGCGCCGTCGTCGAGCAGGATCTCCTGCCCCGGGCGCAGCGCGGAGAAGATCAGCCCGGGGACCGGCAGGCCGCCTTCGCCGAGCACGGCCCTCTCCCCCCGCGCGAGCCGCACGGGGACGGCCAGCTCCCCGACCCGCAGCTCGGGACCGCGCAGGTCGATGAGCAGCTCGGGGCACGCACCCGTGCGGGAGGCGGCCTCCCGCAGGCTGCGAAGCCAGCCGCCGCACCGGTCAAGCGAGGTGTGCGACAGGTTGAGCCGCACCCCCGTCATCCCCGCCTCGAAGAGCTCCGACAGAATGCCGGGGTCGGCGCAGGCGGGGCCGAGCGTCCCAAAATATTCCAGCCGCGCGGGCTTTTCCATCACATACGCCCCCCTTTCCTCCGTCCATTGTACCCGATCGGCCGGCGCAATGCAACAAGGGCGCGCCCCAAAGCGGGGCGCGCCCTCAGGATACCGCCTGATTCAGATGATATAGGCCTTGAGCGCCTCGGCGTAACGGGCTTCGTTGTCGCCGTGGACGATCACTTCGATCGGCTTGGCCAAATCGATGCTGAAGATGCCCATGATCGATTTCGCATCGATGGTATAGCGGCCGGAGACGAGATCCACGTCCTCCTCAAATCTGGATACGGTGTTGACAAACTCCTTGACGTCGTTGATCTCCTTTAAGCGGATGGTAAATTTTCTCATAGCTGACACCCCTTCCTGTTTGGTTACCTCTATTGTAACACCCGCGCCCCCGGTTTGTCACCTGCCGGGAGCTGTTTTTGTAAAAAAACGGCATAAAATTTCATTGCCCGTCCCGGAATTTCGGCAGGGTGTTCGCGCCGTGGGGCAGCAGGGTCGTGCGCAGTTCCAGCGAGCCGCCGTTGAGCTCCTTCGCGAGCGCGAGCGCCTCCCCGAGCGTTTTGACCGCGTGGATCTTCGTATTGGCGAACTTCTCCTTCGGGATGTCCGTCACCATGATGAACCGGTACCGCTCCGCGCTCTCGCAGAAGAGGAACCCGACATACGCGCCGATCGAAAAGTTCTCCCGCAGGTCGCGCTCCCGGTCGAGCATATTGTCGAATCCGCAGATCTGGCGCGCGCAGTCCGCGTCGCCGAACGACTCGCGGCACTCGGACAGCAGGATCATCGTCCCGCCGTCCGCGACCACCGCCCGCGCGTTGCTGAGCGTCTTGGAGGTCTGGTAGAGGTTGATGTCCTTGGGATAGCCCCCCGCCGACGCGATCACCAGCGGGGTGCGCTCCTCCACGTAAACCCCGTCGATGTCGTCCACCAGCTTGCAGGCCGCCGCGTGCGCCTCGATATAGTCCCCCGCGAAGGCGCGGATGATGTTGAAGTCCCCGTCCGCGACGACGTTCAGCAGAAAGCAGGGCTTTGCCAGCTCCGCCGCCTCCGCCATGTCCGCGTGGAAGGGGTTCGACCCGGTCAGGTTCGCGCTGCGCACCATCGGGTTGGAACCGCTCCCGAAGCCCTCGTTGAGCGCGAGGTTGTGGTTTTTCATGATCGTCTCCCGCCCGGCGATGCCCGGCAGGACATATTTGCGGCCCCCGCCGTATCCCGCGAGGAAGTGATAGACCGCGCCGCCCGTCAAAATCAGCTTGTCGCAGGCCATCGCGTGGGCGTTGAGCCACACCGGCGTGCCGCGCGAGGTGACGCCCATGAATTTGAGGTTCGCGTCGTCGGTGCAGACGTGGTCCTCGCACCGGACGCGGCCGAGAATCTCCTCCCCCACGAGGCCGGCCCACTCCTCGCGGGTCTGGCGGCGGTGGGTGCCCGTCGCGCTGACGATGAGGATGTCCTCGTCCCGCACGCCGCAGGCGTTCAGCTCCTCCACGAGAATCGGCACGTAGATTGCCGGGGACTGCCATTTGCGGGTGGTGTCGGGGATAACGACGCAGACCGTCTCCCCCGCCTTCACGACCGTGTCGAGCGTGCCCGTGCCGATGGGATGGGCGAGCGCGTCGCGGATGTGCTCCTCCGGGGTCATCTTCGGCAGCGGGACGCGGTTGCTTTCCAGCTCCGCCGCGATCAGTTCCTCGCGGATGGGCACGTCGAAGGCGATGCTGCTGTATTTCATCTGGTGCATTGTAAACTCTCCTTCATCCATGAATTCCACGAGATAAAATACCACCGCGGCGGGCGGATGTCAATGCGGATTTTGCGTCACAGGCTCATCCAGCCCCCGTCCTGCGGGTTTTGGCGGAACCGTTCGAGCCGGGGCACATCCTCCCGCGCGATCACGCCCTCCTCCACAGCCGCGGCAAGCAGCGCGTCGTAGCAGGAGAGGGAGGCGTTTTGGACTCCCGCGTCGGCGAGGCGCTTCACACCCTTCTCAAGTCCGTAGGTGAAGATCGACGCGATGCCGAGCACCTCGCAGCCTGCCTGCCGCAGCGCGTCCACCACCTCGAGCACCGAGCCGCCCGTCGAGATGAGGTCCTCGATCACGACGACCTTCGCCCCCGGTTCGGCGCGTCCCTCGATGCGGTTCCCCCGTCCGTGGTCCTTGGCCGCGCCGCGCACATAGCACATCGGCAGGCCGAGGATTTCGCTCACGTAGGCGGCGTGGGCGATGCCCGCCGTGCTCGTCCCGGCGAGCAGCCCGCAGCCGGGATAGCGTTCCTTCACGAGCGCCGCCAGCGCCGCCTCCACCTCCCGCCGGACGGCGGGATGGGAGAGGATGATGCGGTTGTCGCAGTAGATGGGCGAGCGGATGCCGCTCGCCCAAGTGAACGGCTCATCGGGGCGCAGGAATACAGCCCCGATGGAAAGCAGGTCCTTTGCGATCTTCGTCTCTGTCCGCATCCTCATCACTCCCCCAGAAAATCAAATCTGACGCGGCGGTAGGCCCCCACCGGGTCGTCCGCCGCCGTGACCGGCCGCCCGACGACGATGTAGTCCGCGCCGAGCTCCCGCGCCCGGGCGGGGGTGGTCACGCGGGCCTGGTCGTCCGCGCGCGCGTCCGGATAGCGGATGCCGGGCGTCACCGCCAGGAAGCCGCCGCTAAAGCTCCCCTTGACGAGCGCCGCCTCGAGCGGGCTGCACACCACCCCGTCGAGCCCCGCCGCGCGGGCGTTGGCGGCGTAGCGCGTCACCACCTCGCCCATCGGGGCCGGGATGAGCAGCTCCTCCCGCATCCGCGGCTCGCTCGTCGAGGTGAGCTGCGTCACCGCGATGAGCAGCGGGCGGCGGCCCGCCGCCCCCTCCTCGAGGCCCGCCTTCGCCGCCTCCATCATCTCGATCGTGCCCGCCGCGTGGACGTTCGTCATGTCGACGCCGAGCTTCGCGAGATTTTTCATCGCGCGGCGCACCGTGTTGGGGATGTCGTGCAGCTTCAGGTCGAGGAAGACCCGGTGCCCCCGCGCCTTCACCTCCCGCACGATCTGCGGGCCCTCCCCGTAAAAAAGTTCCATGCCGATCTTGACATAGGGCTTTTCCGCCGTGAACCGGTCGAGGAACGCGAGCGTCTCCTCCCGGGTCCCAAAGTCGCAGGCGATGATTACATCTTTATTTACCATTTCCCGTCCTCCCGATGATCGATTTTAAATCGCGGATCCCGTATTCCTCCATCCTTTTCGGAAGCTCCTCCACCACGCGCAGGCAGGCGTATGGGTCGACGAGGTTCTGCGCGCCGATCTGCACCGCGCTCGCGCCCGCCGAGAGGAATTCCAGCAGGTCGTCCGCGCTGGCGATCCCGCCCACCCCGACGACCGGGATCTTCACCGCCCTGCACACCTCAAAAACCATCCGCAGGGCGACCGGCTTGATCGCGGGGCCGGAAAAGCCGCTCGTGACCGTCGAGACGAGCGGGCGGCCGGTGCGCGGGTCGACGCGCATCCCGAGCAGCGTGTTGATGAGCGTCAGCCCGTCCGCGCCCGCCTCCTCGCACGCCCGTGCGACCGCCGCGATGTCGGCCGCGTTGGGGGAGAGCTTCATGTAGACCGGCTTTTTGACCGCCGCTTTGACGGCGGCCGTGATCGCCGCGGCCGCCTCGGACGAAGCGCCGAACGCAAGGCCCCCGTGCCTCACGTTGGGGCAGCTCACGTTGATCTCGAGGATGTCCGCGCCCACCTCGTCGAACCGCCGCGCGACCTCCACGTATTCCTCCGCCGAGAAGCCGCAGACGTTCGCGATCACCGGCCCGGAATAGACCGCGCGGAGCTTGGGAAGCTCCTCCCGGACGACCGCGTCCACGCCGGGGTTTTGAAGCCCCACCGCGTTTAAGAGCCCCGCCTCGCATTCAGCGACGCGGGGCGTCGGGTTGCCGAAGCGCGCCTCCCGCGTCGTCCCCTTGAGCGCGACGGCGCCGAGGCGGTTGAGGTCGTACCACTTTGCCATCTCATGGCCAAACCCGAAGGTCCCGCTCGCCGGGATGACCGGGTTCCGAAGGGTAAGCTCCCCGAGCTTTACCGAAGTGTCCATCAGAACCGCACCTCCCCTGACCGGAGCACCGGCCCCTCGACGCAGATGCGCCTGGGGCCCGCGAGCGTTTCGCAGGAGCAGCTCATGCAGGCGCCGAACCCGCAGCCCATCCGACGCTCGAAGGAGAGCTGGCCCTCCGCGCCCTTTTCGCGCCCGAGCGCGTGCACGGCGGCGAGCATCGGCTCGGGGCCGCAGGCGAAGTAATAACCGTAATCGAGCCGGGAAAGCGGCTCCGTGACGAAGCCCCGCTCCCCGAGGCTGCCGTCCGCCGTGGCGACGAGCACCTCGCAGCCGAGCGTCAGGAAGCTCTCCGCCAAAAAGGCGTCGGCCGCCGTCCGGAAGCCGAGCGCCGCGGCGGGCGGCTCGCCGGCGAGCGCGAGCCGCCTGGCGAGGCCGTAGAGGGGCGGCACGCCCACCCCGCCGCCGATGAGGACCGTCCGCCTCCCCCGCGCCGCCGAAGGGTCGTAGCCGTTGCCCAGCCCGGTCAGCAGGTCGAGCATTTCGTCGGGGAGGGCTCGGGACAGCAGGCGCGTCCCCTTCCCCACCGCCTTGTAGACGAGGGTGAGCCCGCCGCCGTCCCAGTCGCAGACGCTGATCGGGCGGCGCAGGTAGCACCCGTCCACGCGCACGTTCACGAACTGTCCGGGGGCCGTGATCCAGCGGGTGTCGCCGAGAAGGCGCATCCGGAAGACCTCCCGCGCGATGGGGCGGTTTTCCGCCACCCGGTAGAGGGCGTTTTTATACATCGGCGTCCCCCCTCCCCGCATCGATCGTCGAAACGCCGACGGTCAACTCCTCGAGCACGTCGAGCAGCACGGCCGTGGTATCGAGGGAGGTGAAGATCGTCACGTTATGCTCCACCGCGAGCCGGCGGATGCGATAGCCGTCCTTGGCCGGATTCTCCCCGCAGCCGGGGCCGAGGGTGTTGACCACGTAGGTCACATGCCCGGCGCGCAGGCTGTCGGGGATCTCCTCCGAGCCCTCGCTGATCTTGTGGAGCAGGCGGGTCCGGATGCCGTGCCGCTTGAGGAAGTTGGCGGTGTCCTGCGTCGCCTCGATGTTGAAGCCCAACTCGTAGAACCGTCGGGCGTAGGGCAGCGACCACTCCTTGTCCCGGTCGGCGATCGTGAAGAGGACGGTCCCGTAATTGACCACCCGCTGGCCCGCCGCCTTGAGCGCCTTGTAGAAGGCGCGGTAGAGGGTTTTGTCGCATCCGAGCGCCTCGCCCGTGCTCTTCATTTCGGGCGAGAGATAGGCGTCCGCGCCCCGGATTTTTGAGAAGCTGAAGACGGGGCATTTGACGTACCAGCGGTCCCGCCTCGGCGCAACGCCGGTTTCATAGCCCTGCTCCCGGAGGGACTGGCCGAGCGCCACTCTGGCGGCGACGCCCGCCAGGTTGATCCCCGTCGCCTTGGAGAGGAAGGGCACCGTGCGCGACGACCGGGGGTTCACCTCGATGACGTGCACCTTCTCCTGCGGATCGACGATGAACTGGATGTTGAAGGGACCCTTGATGCCGATGCCGAGTCCCAGCTTCACCGTGTAGTCGACGATCGTCCGGCAGGCCGCCCCGCTCACCGAGAAGGTCGGATAGACGCTGATCGAGTCGCCCGAGTGCACCCCCGTGCGCTCGACGTGCTCCATGATGCCGGGGATGAAGACGTCGGTCCCGTCGCACACCGCGTCGACCTCGAGCTCCTTGCCCTCGACGTACCGGTCGACGAGCACCGGCGCGTCCTCGCTCGCGCGCACCGCCTCGGAGAGGTAGCGGCGCAGGTCGTCGTCGCAGACGACGATCTGCATCGCCCGCCCGCCGAGCACGAAGCTCGGCCGCACGAGCACCGGGTAGCCGAGGGATTTCGCGGCCTCAAGCCCCTCTTCGAGCGTCGTCACCGCGCGTCCCTCCGGCTGCGGGATGCCCAGCCGCTCCATGAGCGCCTCGAAGCTGCCGCGGTTTTCCGCCCGGCCGATCGCCTCGCAACCGGTCCCGGCGAGCGGCACCCCCAGCGCGTCGAGCCGCGCCGCCAGGTTGATCGCCGTCTGGCCGCCGAGCGTCACGACGACCCCGTCGGGCCGCTCGAGCGCCAGCACGTTCATGACGTCCTCGACGGTGAGCGGTTCGAAGTAGAGCTTGTCGCTCACCGTGTAGTCGGTCGAGACCGTCTCGGGGTTGTTGTTGATGATGATTGCTTCGTACCCCGCCTCCCGGATGGCCCAGATCGCGTGGACGGTCGAGTAGTCGAACTCCACCCCCTGCCCGATCCGGATGGGGCCGGAGCCGAGCACGACGATTTTTTTGCGGGTGGTCACGACGCTTTCGTTTTCCTCCTCGTAGGTCGAGTAGAAGTAGGGGACGTAGCTCTCGAATTCGGAGGCGCAGGTGTCGATCATCTTGTAGACGGGCAGAAGGCCGTTTTCCCTCCGCAGGAGGAAGATCTCCGACTCGCTCCTCCCCCACAGCCGCCCGACGCCGCCGTCCGAAATCCCCATCCGCTTGGCGCGGCGCAGGAGCTCGAGGTCGCCGGGGCGCGCCGCGAGCTCCCACTCGAAGGAGACGACGCCCGCGAGCTTTTCCACAAAGAACCGGTCGATCTTCGTCGTCCGGCAGATCCTCCGCACCGGCGCGCCCCGCCGCAGCAGCTCGGCGATGGCGAACAGCCGCTCGTCGGTCGGATTGCGCAGAATTTCCCACAGCTCCGCGTCGGACGAGGCGTCGAACTTTTCAAGCCGCAGGCAGTTCGCGCCCGCCTCGAGGCTGCGCACCGCCTTGAGCAGGCTCTCCTCGAAGGTGCGCCCGACCGCCATGACCTCGCCCGTCGCCTTCATCTGGGTGGAGAGCAGGCGGCTGGCCTTGTCGAACTTGTCGAAGGGGAAGCGCGCGATCTTGGTGACCACGTAGTCGAGCGCGGGCTCGAAGCTCGCGGGGGTGTTGGCGAGGGCGATCTCGTCGAGGGTAAAGCCCACCGCGATGAGCGCCGACACCCGCGCGATTGGGTAGCCGCTCGCCTTGCTCGCCAGCGCGGAGGAGCGGGAGACGCGGGGGTTCACCTCGATCACGTAGTAGCGGAAGGAGTCGGGGTCGAGCGCGAACTGCACGTTGCAGCCCCCCTCGATGCCCAGCGCGCGGATGAGCCGCAGGGCGGCGTCCCGCAGCATGTGGTACTCCTTATTGGTGAGGGTCTGGCTCGGGCAGACGACGATCGAATCCCCCGTGTGGATGCCCACCGGGTCGACGTTCTCCATGTTGCAGATGGCGAGCGCCGTGTCGTTTCTGTCCCGGATGACCTCGTATTCGATCTCCTTGTAGCCCTTGATGCTCTTTTCGACGAGCACCTGCCCGGCGGGCGAAAGGCGCAGGGCGTTTTCCGCGAGAGGACCGAGCTCCGCGTCGTTTTCCGCGAAGCCCCCGCCCGTGCCGCCGAGGGTGAAGGCGGGGCGCAGGACCACCGGATAGCCGATGGCGCGCGCCTTCTCATACGCCTCCGCCACCGTCGTGGCGACGTCGCTCGGGAGGGTCGGCTCCCCCGTCGCCGCGCAGAGCTCCTTGAAGAGCTCGCGGTCCTCGGCGCGCTCGATCGCGTCGAAGCCGGTGCCGAGGATTTCGCACCGGCACTCCCCCAGCACCCCCTTTTTGGCGAGCTGCATGGCGAGGTTGAGCCCCGTCTGGCCGCCGAGGGTCGGCAGGAGCGCGTCGGGGCGCTCCTTGCGGATGATGCGCGCCACAAATTCCAGCGTGAGCGGCTCGATATAGACGCGGTCGGCGACGTCGGTGTCGGTCATGATCGTCGCCGGGTTGGAGTTGACGAGCACGACGGTGTAGCCCGCCTCCCGCAGCGCGAGGCAGGCCTGGGTGCCCGAGTAGTCGAACTCGGCCGCCTGGCCGATGACGATCGGGCCCGAGCCGATCACGAGGATCTTGCGGATATCAGTACGCTTCGGCATCCCGGTCCCCCCTCTCTGTTAAAAACGCCTCGATCGAGGCGATGAACTTGTCGAACAGGTAGGCCGAATCCTGCGGACCGGGCGCGCTCTCGGGGTGGTACTGCACCGAGAAGATGCGCTGGGCCGCGTTTTCCAGCCCCTCGACCGTGCCGTCGAGCAGGTTTTGGTGCGTCACCGTAAGGCCGGTCCCCGAAAGGCTCTCCGGGTCGACCGCGAACGAGTGGTTCTGGCTCGTGATCTCGATCCTGCCGGTCAGCAGATTTTTAACCGGGTGGTTGCCGCCGCGGTGGCCGAATTTGAGCTGATAGGTGCGCGCGCCGTTCGCAAGCGCGATGAGCTGGTGGCCGAGGCAGATGCCGAAGATGGGCAGCCTGCCCTGGAGCGCCCGCACGAGCGCGGCGGCCTCGGGGACGTCCCGCGGGTCGCCCGGCCCGTTCGAGAGGAAGAGCCCGTCCGGTTCCATCGCCAGCACCGCTTTGGCGGGGGTATCGTAAGGCACGACCGTCACGTCGCAGCCGCGCGCCGCCAGCGAGCGGATGATGTTGTGCTTGACGCCGCAGTCGACCGCCACGACGGAATAGCGCGCGTTGGCGGTGCGGTAGCGCCAGGGCTTTTTGCAGCTCGCCCGCGCGACTTGGTCGCGCGGGACGGGCGTGCCGGCCAGCTGTTCAAGCGCCGCCGCGTCGGGCGTGTCAGCGTCCGTCAGCAGCGCGCGCATGCTCCCCTCGCTGCGGAGCATCCGGGTAATCGCCCGGGTGTCCGGCCCCGCGATGCCGGGGACGCCGTACTCCTCCATCACCTCTGAAAGGGTCCGCGCCGCGCGGAAGTTGGAGAGGCTGTCGTTATATTCCCGCACGATGAAGCCGCCGATGCGCGGCGTCTTCGTCTCGTAATCGTCCGCCGCGAGCCCATAGTTGCCGATCAGCGGATAGGTCATGCAGACAAACTGCCCGCAGTAGGACGGGTCGGAGAAGATCTCCTGATACCCGACCATCGAGGTGTTGAAAACAGCCTCGCACACCGCGTCGGCATCCGCGCCGAACCCCTCGCCCGCGAATACCCGGCCGTTTTCAAACACCAGCTTCTTCCGTGGTCTTTCCATCCTGTCACCCCTCTGTCTGAATTCCCGGCCAGCGCCGGTAGACCTCTTTTCCGCGGTAGAGCGTGAGCGCCGGCCAGCCCCGCAGCGTCCGCCCCGCGAAGGGGGTCGCCCTGCCGCGGCTCAAAAACCGCTCCGGCTCCACCTTTCGCGCCGTCCGCAGGTCCAGCACCGTGAGGGAGGCCTCCTCCCCCGGCGCGAGCGTCCGCCGCTCCCCCAAGATTTCCTGCGGCCCCGCCGTCAACAGCTTCAGCAGCAGCCCGAGCGGCAGTAGCCCCGGCTCCGTCAGCCCGGTGTAGAGCGCCGGGAACGCCGTCTCGAGGCCCACGACCCCATAGAGGCTCCCCCGGAAGCCGCCCGACTTCTCCTCCGCCGTGTGCGGCGCGTGGTCGGTGGCGATTGCCGTGATCGTGCCGTCGAGCAGCGCTTCAACGAGCGCGGCGCGGTCGTCCGCCGCGCGCAGCGGCGGGTTCATCTTGAACCGTCCCTCATCCTCCGGGATCTCCCCGTCGCAGAGGAGCAGGTTGTGGGGCGCCGCCTCGCAGGTGACCGGCAGGCCGCGTTTTCGCGCCTTGCGCACCAGCGCGGCCCCCTCCTTCGTCGAGAGGTGGCAGATGTGCAGGCGGCACCCCGTTTCGGCGGCAAGCCGGATGTCCCGCGCGATCTCCGCGTATTCGCTCTCCGACGGGATGCCCGGGAAGCCCTGTGCCCGCGCGAACGCCCCGTCGTGGCAGCAGCCGCCCGCCGGGATGAGGGCTTCCACCTCGCAGTGGGCGGCAACGAAGCTCCCCGCCGCCGCGACGCGCTCCATCGCCGCGCGCATCGTTTCCTCCGACCGCACCCCGCGCCCGTCGTCCGAAAACCCGGCAACGTGCGGGGCAAGCGCGGCGACTTCGGAGAGCGCCTCCCCCCGCCGCCCGCGGGTGATTGCCGCGTAGGGAACCACGCGCACCCGCGCGTCCCGCGCAATCCGGCGCGCCTGCGGCAGAAGGCGCGCGGGGCTGTCGGGCACAGGCGAGACGTTTGGCATCGCGCATACCGTCGTGAACCCGCCCGCGGCGGCCGCCGCGGTGCCCGAGGCGACCGTCTCCTTGTGGGAGAAGCCGGGCTCGCGCAGGTGGACGTGCAGGTCGGTGAAGCCCGGCGATACCACACAGCCGGAGGCGTCGAACACCCGCGCGCCCGGCGCCTGCGGGAGGCCCTCCCCGATCGCCGCGATCCGGTCCCCCTCGACGAGCAGGTCGGCACGTTCCAGCCTGCCCTCCCGGTAGACGCGCCCGTTTTGGATGAGCAGCGCCATCAGCTCTCGAGCGCGCGCACCAGCGCGGCCATGCGCACGAAGGCGCCGTTTTCCATCTGCTTGAAGATGCGGCTGCGGCGGCACTCGACCACCTCGTCCGCGACCTCGACCCCCCGGTTGACCGGCGCGGGGTGCATGATGATCGCGCCCTTCTTCATCGAGGCGGCGCGTTTGGCCGAAAGCCCGTACTCCCTGTGGTAGCGCGCGGGATCGAAGGGGGTGCCGTCGGGGTGGCGTTCCCGCTGCACCCGCAGCATCATGACCACGTCGCTCGTGGCGACCGCCTCGTCGAACGGCTCGTAGGGGTAGCGGTCCTCCATGTATTCCTTCGGGCCGCTCATCACGACCTCCATCCCCAGGCGTGTCATGATGTCGTAGTTGGTGTGCGCCACCCGCGAGTGGGCGATGTCCCCTGCGATGACCGCCTTGAGCCCCTCGAAGCCGCCGAATTCCTGCCGGATCGTCAGCAGATCGAGGAGGCTCTGGGTTGGATGGCTTCCGGTGCCGTCGCCGCCGTTTAAGATCGCGGCGCGGACATGCCCGACGAGGTCGTTGTAGTATTCGTTCTCGCTGTGGCGGATGACCAGCGCGTTCACGCCGAACGAGTCGAAGGTCTTGACCGTGTCGTAGAAGCTCTCGTTTTTCTGGAGCGACGAGGTCTCCGGGACAAAAGAAATGACCCGCATATTCAGTCTCTCTTCCGCCGTCTGGAAGGAATACTGAGTGCGGGTCGAATTCTCAAAAAATAAATTGGCAACAATAGCGCCGCTGCAATCGGGAAGCGGGCCCCCGTCCCGGTAATGCTGCGCCAGGTCGAGAAGATCATTGATTTCCCCAATGGAAAGCTGCTGCAAATCGAGCAGATGCGTCGCCATACTCGAAAACCTCCACCTCCGGTCCCCTGCATCCGAAAGGTCCCGGACAAATTTTTTCTATTATATCATTGGATTCCCCCTTTCACAAGTCAAATTTATCCACAAACTTTTTCAATTTTTATGCCTTCTATTTGTGATTACACAATAATTACACGAAAAAACTTCACAAATGACAGAGCGGCATCAAAAAGCCCCGCCGAATGGCGGGGCTCTTTCATCAGGTGGTTACCGGCTCGGTCTCGCAGCAGGTCAGCAGGAACGCGCGCCGCTCCCCCGACCACGCGACCTCCTCCATGCGGGCGGAAAAGCGCTTCCTGAGCAGGGGGCTGTACACCTCGGCGCCCGCGGGGGAACCCTCCAGCAGCACGGGGCAGCCGGTGCAGGGCTCCGGGCTCCCGAACAGCGCCATATGGCACCGCTCCCCGACACGCAGGCCGGGAAGAAGCGCCCGCGCCCGCGCGTTGGCGTAAAGGATCTCGAAGCTGTCCCGGTCGACGACGAATACCCATGAATCCCGGTGGTTGAGGACCGCCTCCAGGCTGCCGACCAGCCGGTTCGCACGGCTCTGCGCCCGCTTTTTGAGCAGGAAGGCGCTTACGATCTCGGAGACGAAGGTGAGGGTGTCGACCTGCTTCTGCGTCCACAGGCGGTTGCTGCGGCACTCGTCGAAGCCGAGCCCGCCGTGCAGCTCCGCGCCGTCGTGGATGGCGCACTGGAGGGCGGAGCGCACCCCCCGCCGCTCCATCAGCTCACGCACGGGACCGGGCAGCAGCGAGATGTCGCGGCAGTAGAAGACGCCCGTCTCGCGGAGCATGTCGAGCTGGCGGGAAAAATCCCCGCAAGCGAACGTCTCGCCGGCCGTTTCGCCGAATTTTTCGCGGGCCTCCTCGCGGCACCACTCGAAGGTGTTGCGGAAGCTGCACCCGTCCTCCGAAATCTCGAAGAGATAGGCGCGGCAGACGTCGAACTGCCGCCCGACAATCTCGAGGATCAGCGGGATCGCCGCCTCCACGTCGGCCGCCCGGTAGAGCACGTGGAACACATATTCCGCGAGCCGGTCGTCCATGACGCCGGCGTTGCGGTCGGAATCGATCGGCGCGCCCACCGAGGTCCTCGGCATCAGCCGCACGCTGTCCCTCCGTCCCCTAACCGACGCTTCCGAATGGAAGGCATAGCCGTTCTTTCCCCGTTCCTTCGCACGGTAGAGCGCCCGGTCCGCATTGCAGAAAAGGGTGTTGAAATCCGCGCCGTCCTGGGGATAGAGCGCGATCCCGACGCTGCAGGAGAGGTTCTCCCCCGCCGCTTCCTTCCGGCTCAGGTCGCTGAAGACCTTCAGGATGTCCTCCGCCTTGCGCGAGACGATCCCGGCGTCGCGGATGCCGCGCATCAGCACGCAGAACTCGTCGCCGCCCACGCGGCCGACCACGTCGCCCGAACGGAACATCTTCTTGAGCGCGCTGGCCGCGTCGGAGAGCATTGCGTCGCCGCTCAGGTGGCCGTAGAGGTCGTTGACGAGCTTGAAATTGTCCACGTCGATGATCATCAGGGCGGAACTCGTCTCCCCCGCGTCCTCCGCGAGGTATTTTTCCACCAGCGTCTGGGTCGTGCCCTTGTTGTAAAGCCCCGTCAGCGCGTCCCGCTCCGCCTTCTCCTGAAGCTTCTGGGTCCTGCGCTTCTCCCGGTCGATGTCGATGATCACCCCGACCGCCTTTGCGGGGCGGCCGTTCTCGTCCACCTGAAGGGTGGCGCGGACCCGGCACCAGATATAATTCCCCGCGGCGTCCGCGATGCGGAACTCCGTCTCGCTGTAGGGGGTCCCCTCCCGGACGTTGCGCACCAGCAGGCAGAAGCGCTCGATGTCGTCCGGATGCAGGTGGGAGCCCCCGGCGATCGCGACGCTTGCGTTTTCCTTCAGCGCGTGGTAGCCGAATTTTTTGTGGTAGTTGGAGGAACAGCTGAGATAGTCCCGGCTGATGTCCCATTCAAAAATGATGTCGGTCGTCTGGTCCATGATGATCTGGTGACGCTCGAGGCTCAGGCGCAACTCCTCCTGCGCCTTCTTGGTGCGGGTGATGTCGATGAGGATGCAGTAAAACCATTTCCGGCCGCGCTCGTCCTCCACCAGCTGGCCCCGGTCGAGCACCCACACCAGCCGCCCGTCCTTGCAGCGCACCCGGTATTCGATCTCCTTGGTGTTGCTCTTCGCAAGCTGCCGGAGCGCCGTCTCCCAGACGCCGCGCAGGTCCTTTTCATAGATCATCCCGGCGAAATTGTTATGGAACCGGGTTTGCAGCTCCTCCGCCGTATAGCCGAACATCGAGAGGAACCCCTCGCTGTACTGGATCAGCTTGAGGGTCTCGCCGTATTCGCAGCAGATGACGCCGCCCGGGATATTGTTGGTCAGCGCGTTGAGGTCGCGGTTCATCTCCTCCAGCTCGGCGGTGCGCTCGTTGAGCATCCGGCGGAGACGGCCGGTCCCCTCCTCCGAGACGGTGTGCGGGAAGAATTCCCCTTCGAGCTGTTCGCTGCTCGGCGTCGACAGGTGCAGCTGGCGCAGCTTCAGGCCGTCCGCCTCCCGGCGGCAGATGCAGGACACCCGCAGCAGCAGATCGGGCTGCCCGGCGGGCATGTCCTTCTCCCGCAGGCAGATCTCCCCCGTGACAAGGCAGAGCTCCTCCGTAAGGGCGGCGGCCTCGTAGCCGTCCTCCTCGAGGGAAAAGGAGCCGTGGAACACGCGCCGTTCCATCTCCAGCATCTTTCGCGCTTCGCGGATGCCGCGGCAGCCGTCCTGGCGGCCGGTGCCGATCCATTCCACGTCGTCCGTCATCCGCGCGAGCACGCCGTCGAGGTCGCGTTCTGCAAAGTACATCCTCGAAAGGAGGGCGACAAAACGCAGGGAATCCTGTTCCAGCTGGTTCATGCTCTCCTTCTTTCCGGCCGTCTGCGGGCCTGTGATCGTTTTGTGATTCGTAATTATTATTTTATCCCATATATTTCTAAAAAACAAGTGGATTTGCTATACAGTTCCCACAGAAGTAAACAAAGAAAATCTAAGATTTCCAGTATTTTTGCCCCGGGCAGTCACAAAAAGGGCGGGGCCCGCCTTCCGGCGGGCCCCGCCCTTTTCCGCTTCCAGAGTTATCTTTCCTGTTGCCCGTAGTAGGCGTGCGCGCCGTGCTTGCGCAGGTAGTGCCTGTCCAGCAGCACCCGCTGCATGGGCTCGAGGGTGTTCCCTGAGAGCGCCTTGCAGTGCCAGGCCATCATGGCGACCTCCTCGAGCACGACGGCGTTGTGCACCGCCTCCATCGGGTCCTTCCCCCACGCGAAGGGGCCGTGGCTGTGGACCAGCACGCCGGGGACCGCCGCGGGGTCGAGCCCCGCGAACCGCTCGACGATGACCGCGCCCGTCTCCCTTTCATAAGCCCCGGCGATCTCCTCCGCCGTCATCCGGCGGGTGCAGGGAATCTCCCCGTAGAAGTAGTCGGCATGGGTGGTGCCGTAGGCGGGGACGCCCATCCCCGCCTGGGCGAAGATGGTCGCCCACCGGCTGTGGGTGTGCACCACTCCCCCAAGTCCGGGGAACGCCCGGTAGAGCTCCAGATGGGTCGGCGTGTCGGAGGAGGGGTTGAGCGCCCCCTCCACGCGTTCGCCCGTCCCGAGCGAAACAACCACCATGTCTTCCGGACGCATCGCCTCGTACTCGACGCCCGACGGCTTAATCACCACGAGCCCCTTTTCCCGGTCGACGCCCGAGACGTTCCCCCAGGTGAAGGTCACGAGCCCGTGGGCGGGCAGCCGCATGTTCGCCCGCCAGACCTCCTGTTTCAGCGCTTCCAGCATGTCTTTATCCCCCCTCAACAGTCCCCGCACCGCTCAAACTGGCGGCGCAGGAACCGGTTGTTTTCCAGAAGCCGGGCCTTCCAGTCCGGTTCCCCCGTATACCAGAATTCGGCCGTAAAGGCGCGCACCCCGAGATCGAGCGCCCTTCGCACCGCGCCGGGGAAATCCACATGTCCGGTCCCGTAGGGGACCTCGCGGTAGACGCCCGGGCGCGTCTCCTTGAGATGCATCGCCGCGATGTGCCCGCCCGCGCTGGCGAGGTCGTCGAGCACGTCGGTGCGGTAGAGCTTCGCCGCGTTGGTCATGTTGCCGATGTCGGGATAGACGGACAGATAGGGCGAACCGATCTGCGCGACGTAGCGCATCGCCTTTTCGCAGGTGTCCATAAAGGGCGTCTCCATCGTCTCGAAACCGAGCTGCACCTTGTGCGCGGCGGCAAAGTGCACCGCCCGGCGCAGGTTCCGGAGAAAGTTCTCCCGCGTGCGCGCGTTCGATTCGCGGTAGTATTCGTCGTATCCGGCCAGCTGGATGAGCCGCACCCCGACCGCTTCGGCCAGCAGCACCGCCCCCTCAAAAATTTCCATGCCGCGCCCGGCTGTTTCGGGGTCCTCGCTGCCCAGCGGGTATCGGCGGTGGGCGCTCAGGCACATCGTCGCCACCGGGCAGCCGGCGCGGGCGGCGCTCTCCACGAGGCGCAGCCGCTCCTCTTCGCCCCAGTCCAGCCGGGCGAGCTTCTCATCCGTCTCATCGATGCTGATTTCGAGGCAGTCGTAACCGGCCTCACGCGCAGCCGCCAGCTTTTCGGGGAGGGACAGGCTCCCGGGCATCGACTTCTCGTAGAGCCCCAGCGTGTACCCGTCCATCACAGGCACCCCCAGACCGGCTCGAGCGCCTGCGCGACCTTCCGGTAGGCGCGGCGCTTCTCCCGGTAGGCGGCCGTCTTTTCCAGATCGGGTTCCACCCGTTCCCTGACCCGCACCATGCCGCCGGCCGCCGCCCGCAGGTCGGGATAATCGCCCGCCATCACGGCCGCGGCCATCGCGCAGCCGAGCGCGCCGAGTTCGGCGGTGTCGATCACCTCGACCGGCAGGCCGGTGACGTCCGCGAACAAACGCACCCACAGCGGGGATTTCGCCGCCCCGCCCGCGAGACGGATGGCGTCCGGACGGGGGCGGTTGGCCAGCAGCCGGTCGATGTGGTCCATGTGGCAGAAGACGATTCCCTCGAGCACCGCGCGGATGATCTGCCCCTTGGTGTGGGAGCTGTCCATGCCCACCAGCGCCGCCCGGGCCCGGGGATCAAAGTTGGAGCCGAACAGGTAGGGCAGGAAAACGATCCTTTCCCCGCCGTCCGGCGCCTCCGCCGCGAGCCGGTCGGCATATTGGTAGACCGACAGGCCCGCGGCCGCTGCCTCTTCGCGCAGCTCCTGCAAAAACATTCTGGTAAACCACTCGTGATTTCCCGCCGAGGTGGGGCTGCTCTCTTCCACAAGATAATATCCCGGCAAACAGAATATCGAATTCATCAGCACCGAGCCGTTTTTGACCGGCTCGCGCGCGACGTATTCATTGATGCCCCAGGTTCCCGCGATCACGCAGAGGTTTTTTTCATCGGTGACGTCCATGGCGACGGCGCAGGCGTCGATGTCGAACATGCCGCCCGCGACCGGCGTGCCCTCCTTAAGCCCGGTGAGGCGCACGGTCTCCGCCGTGACGCGCCCGCAGCGGTCGCACGAGCGGCGAAGGGGCGGCAGGCGGTCGAAAAGCTCCTCCAGCCCAAACAGGGCGAGCAGCTCGCGGTCGTAGCCGCAGGCGTCGAGGTTGACGAGGTTGGCGCCCGAAAAATCGGTGAGCTCGGCGTATGCCTCCCCCGTCAAGCGAAAGCGTATGTAATCCTTGACCGAAAAGATCCATCGAATGTTGTCAAGCAGCTCCGGCCGGTGGTCCTTCATCCAGGCGAGCAGGCTGACCTGCTGGCTGGCGAGCACCTGCTGGTAGGTCTTTCGGAAGGCGCGGTCCGCCGTCCCGTCCTCCCGCCACCGCCGCGGGTATTCCCACGCGCGCGTGTCGGTCGAGACGATGCCCGGACAGACGGGGCGGTCATCCCTCCCCCAGAGGTAAAGCCCCTTGCCGTGCCCGGTGCAGGAGATCCCCGCGATCCGCGCGGCGGGCACGCCGCTCTCCTCCGCCACGCGGCGGATGCAGCGGCAGTTGGCGGCGTAAAGCGCCTCCATGTCCCGCTCGGTAAAGCCCGGCGCGGGGGTCAGCAGGGGGACGCTTTCGGACGCCTGCGCGACCTCATGCCCCGCCGCGTCAAAGAGGACCGCCTTGGTGAGCGTTCCCCCGTTGTCGATTCCCAGATAAAAGCGCTGTTCCATTGGTTTCTCCTTCCCTGCGGGTCAGGTTTTCTTGTACTCGAAGAACTTGCCCTCCGCGCGGGGCGCCTGCGACGACTTGGAGAAGACGACGAGCGCCAGCATCGTCACGACGTAGGGGAAGACCTTGAGGGCCAGCGGCGGCACGCTCGCGAAGGAGGGCAGCAGCATGGAGATCTGCGCCATCGTCACCGCAAAGCCGAAGAAGAGGGTGGCCGCCAGGATGCGGAAGGGCTTCCACTGGCCGAAGATGAGCCCCGCGAGCGCGAGGAAACCGAGTCCGTCGACCGAGCCGTTGCACTGGCCGGCGGTCGTCACCGTGTAGATCGCGCCGCCCAGTCCCGCGCAGGCGCCCGACAGCAGCACGCCCGCGTAGCGGATGCGCGCGACGCTGATGCCCGCGGCGTCGGCCGCCTCGGGGAATTCGCCGCAGGAGCGCAGCCGAAGTCCGAAGGGGGTGCGCTCGATGACGAACCAGCTGACGATCAGGATCGCCAGCACGAACCAGGTGGTCGGGTAGGTGTCGGTCAGAAAGAGCTTGCCGACCACGGGGATGTCCTTGAGCACCGGAATGTCCACGCGGGTCATGCTGTTGACGACGATGTTGCCGGTGCCGACGAACCGCCGCGAGATGTAGAGCACGAGCGCGCCAGCCATCAGGTTGATGGCCGTTCCGCTGATCGTCTGGTCGGCGTTGAGGTTGATGCTCGCGAAGGCGTGCAGCACCGAAAAGAGGGTGCCCGCCAGCATCGCGAGCAGGATGCCCAGCCAGGCGGCGCGCGCGTTGCCCATCAACGGCCCGAAGTAGTAGACCGAAACGCCGCCGACGAAGGATCCGATGACCATCAGCCCCTCGAGGCCGATGTTGATGATGCCGCTGCGCTCGGAGAAGAGGCCGCCCAGCGCCGTGATGAGGATGGGGACGGTATAGCCCACCGCGTAGGGGGCCATCTGTTCAATGGTGTTCCACATGTTCCCCGCTCCCTTCCGATTTGGACGGGCGTTTGCGCCCGAAGAATTTTTTGATCCGGTCGAGGTTCATCTCGATCAGCTTGCTGGTCGCCGCGAAGTAGATGACCGTGGCGATGATCGTGTCGGCGATCTCGGGCGGGATGGGCATCATGGCGTTCATGAACCCCTTGCCCGTCTGGAGGATCGCGAAGAAGATCGCGGCAAAGACGACTCCCACCGGCGCGCAGTTGGCCAGCAGCGCGACCGCGATGCCGTCGAAGCCCTGGGAGGGCATGACGCCGATGCGCATGTTGGAGAGGTAGCCGCAGTAGAAGGTGAGCCCCGCCAGCCCGGAAAGCGCGCCCGAGATGACCATCGCGAGCACCGCGTTCTTCTGGACGTTGATGCCGCCGTATTCGGCCGCGAAGCGGTTGAAGCCGACCGCTTTCATCTCATAGCCGAGCACCGTCCGGTTGAGGATGAAGATGACCAGCGCGGTGGCGATGATCGCGATGAAGATGCCGAGGTTGAGGTTGGAGCCCTTGGTCAGCAGGGTGATCGCCTCGGTTTTCAGCGAAGCGGCCGCCGGGATGACCTGCGACTCGGTATCGATCGTGGTGGATTTGAAGTGGTCGGTGATGACGATGTAGACCACCCAGTAGGCCACCCAGTTCATCATGATGCAGGAGACGACCTCGTTGACGTTGAAGCGCGCCTTGAGGAAGCCGGGGACCGCCGCCCACACCATGCCGCCGACGATCGACGCGGCGATGACGAGCGGCAGCAGCAGCGGCCGGGGCAGGTCGGCGGTGAGGGCCAGCACATTGGCGAGCAGGCCGCCGATCAGCATCTGGCCGGGCGCGCCGATGTTGAAGAGCCCGGTCTTGAAGGCGAAGGTGACCGAAAGGCCGGTCAGCATGAGCGGCACCGCGTAGGCGATCGTGTTGCAGATGCGGGTGACGCTCTTGAGCCCTCCCTGAAAGAGGTAGGAAAACCCGGTCAGCGGGTTCGCGCCGCTCGAAAGCATGAGCAGGGCGCCCGCGACGAACCCGAGCAGGATCGAGATGACCGAAACGAGGATCTTCATCCCGCTCTTCTGTCTGGAACTAGCGTTCAACGCCGCCACCGTCCTTTCCCACGCCGGCCATCATCAGGCCGACCTCGTTTTCATCGGTATCCTTCGCGAGCACTTCGCCGATCACCTGCCCGGCGTTGATCGCGACGATCCGGTCGGAAAGCTGGAGCACCTCGTCAAGCTCCAGCGAGACGAGCAGGACCGCCCGCCCGAGGTTGCGCTGTTCGACGATGCGCTTGTGGATGTACTCGATCGACCCCACGTCGAGGCCGCGGGTTGGCTGCACGGCGATGAGCAGGACGGGCTGCTTTTCGATCTCGCGGCCGATGATCGCCTTCTGCTGGTTTCCGCCGCTGAGGCTCCCCGCCCGCGAGAGGACCCCCTCGCCCGCGCGCACGTCGAAATCGTCCGCGATCCTCGCGGCGTAGTCGTGGATCGCGCGCTTGTTGAGCAGGCCGTGCTTCGAGAAGGGCCGCTGGCCGTAGACCTCGAGAACCATGTTTTCCTCGACGGTGTAGTCGAGCACCAGTCCCCGCTTCTGCCGGTCCTCCGGGATGTGGGAGACGCCGCGGCGGATGCGCCGCGCGATCGTCTCGTGGGTGATCTCCTCCCCGTTCAGGAGGATTTTTCCCTTCTCCGCCCTGCGCAGCCCGGTGATCGCCTCGACCAGCTCGGACTGGCCGTTGCCGTCCACGCCCGCGATGCCGACAATCTCCCCGCCGCGCACGGTGAGGGAGAAGTCGCGCAGGCCGAGGCTCCCGTGGCTGTTCTTGACCGACAGGTCCTCTATCTGCAAAACCGGGTCTCCCGGCGTCTTTTCCTCTTTATCGATCACAAAGGAGATCTCGTGCCCGACCATCATCTCCGCCATCTCCTGTTCGCTCGTGGCGGCGACGTCGACTGTCGCGATGTGGCGGCCGCGGCGGATGATCGTGCAACGGTCCGCGACCTCCTTGATCTCCTTGAGCTTGTGGGTGATCAGGATGATCGATTTACCCTCGCTGATGAGGTTTTTCATGATCGCGATGAGCTCCCGGATCTCCATCGGGGTGAGCACCGCGGTGGGTTCGTCAAAGATCAGCACCTCGGCGTCGCGGTAGAGCATCTTGAGGATCTCCACCCGCTGCTGCATACCGACCGAAATCTCCTCGATCTTCGCGTTGGGGTCCACCTCCAGGCCGTACTGCCGGGAGAGCTCCGCGATCCGCGCGGCGGCGGATTTGAGGTCCATCGTAACGCCCCTGCGCGGCTCCAGGCCGAGGACGATGTTCTCGGTCACGGTGAAGTTGTGGACCAGCTTGAAGTGCTGGTGCACCATGCCGATGCCCAGCTCGTTGGCGACGTTGGGGTTGGTGATCTGGACCTCTTTGCCCTTCACCAGGATCTGCCCCTCATCCGCCCGGTACAGCCCGAACAGGATGCTCATGAGCGTGCTTTTGCCCGCGCCGTTTTCCCCCAGCAGCGCGTGCACCTCGCCCTTTTTCAGCTGTAATGTGATGTGGTCGTTCGCGCGCAGCCCCGGGAAATCCTTCACGATGTCGCGCATTTCCACGACGTATTCCGCCATCACGGGTTCCCTCCTCCCAAATAAGGGCGGGGCGGCGGAAAGCCGCCCCGCCCGTCCGTGGTCTTGGTGTGCCGGTCTTTTAGTTGTACGCAGAGACGTCGGTCGGCTCGGCCGAAACGACGATCTCGCCGGTCTTGATCTTCTCGAGGACGGCGTCCGCCTCCTTCTGGACCTCGTCGGAGAGGTTGGGGTTGGTCTCGGGGATGCCGACGCCGCCGTTCTTGGCGTCAAAGATGATCTGCTGGCCGCCGACGAATTCGCCATCCAGCTCCGCCTTGATCATGTCGTAGGTGGAGTTGGCCAGGTTCTTCATGGTGGAGGTCAGCGTGACGGAGCGGCCGTCCTCAAGCAGGCCGTCCTCGTACTGGTCGACGTCGCAGCCGACGACCCAGACCTCCTCGCCCTTTTCGGCGCGGGCCTTGGCCTCATTGAAGCCGCCGAGCGCGGTGGTGCCGCAGGCGCAGTAGACGAGGTTGCAGCCGGAGTTGAAGAGCTGCGCGGTGATCTGCTGGCCGAGGGCCGCGTCGCTGAAGGAGCCGGACCAGACAAAGTTTTCTTCCTTCATCTTGATGTTTGTGCCGAAGTTCTCGTTGGCGTAGATGACGCCCTGCTGGAAGCCGGTCTTGAAGAGCTTCGTCGGGGGAATCTCCTGGCCGAAGAGGGCGCCGAACTCGCCTTCCTTGAGCTGGAGGGCGCAGGCGAAGCCCGCAACAAAGCCGGACTCCTGGGCGGCGTAGTCGATGGCGGCGGTGTTCGCGGCGATCTCGGGCGCCTCGGCGCCGTCGTCCTGCGGGGCGCTGTCGAGGATGACGAATTTGCAGTCGGGATAGATCTTCTGGGCGTCAAAGATCGCCTTGGAGAAGGTGTAGCCCGGGGTGATGATCATGCGGAAGCCCGCGTCGTAGAGGTTCGCGATCTCCTGCAGGAAGCCCGCGGCGGACTGGTCGGCCGCGATGAGGTACTTGGTCTCGATGCCGAAATCCTCGGCCGCGCGGGTGATGCCCGCCCAGGTCGCCTGGTTGAAGGACTTGTCGTCGATCGTCTTGGCGTTGCAGACCATGCCGACCTTGAGCGCGGGCTTATCGGCGGGCTGCTCCGCGGGCGCCTCGGACTGCGCCGCGGAATCGGCGGGGGCCGAGGGGGTTTCGCTTCCCTGCTGGGAGCCGCAGCCGGCCAGCATGGACATGCCGATACAGATTGCCAGGACTGTTGCAAGAATCTTTTTCATCTTTTTTCCTCCCTGAAACGGTTGTTATTTAAGCAAACAGCTTGAACAGGCGTTCCTTATAGAGCTTGCTGTTTACCTGCTGACAGATTTTGGCGTTGCTCTCCCGGTGGAGCTGGCGCTGCTTGTCGATCGAGAAGTACCCGTAGGTCATCTCCGCCTTCGTCTCGATGTCGCAGTAGGCGTCGTAGACCGGGCCCATGACCTCGGGATAGACGACCGCCATCATGATGACGCTGTCGATCACGCCGTAGCTTTCGTCGCCGTATTTCTTCTTTTCATAGGCGCGCAGGCCGGCGGTGCAGTCGACACAGAAATCCGCGACGCGGCTGTGCAGGCCGCGCAGGTATGCGATGTCGCCGGGAGTGATCGCCGTGTCGCCCCGGCAGACGTCCCACGTCACCCAGGTCGCGTCCATGCCCGAATCGAGCACGATCTTGGCCGCCTCGGCGTCGACATAGACGTTGAATTCGGCGGCGGGGGTCGCGTTGCCCTGGTCCATGCCCGTCGCGCCCATGATGTAGACCTTTTTGACGTTTTCGGCGATGCGCGGCTCCTTGAGGTACGCCATCGCCAGGTTGGTCAGCGGGCCGAGGGTGACGATCTCGATCTCGCCGGGATTCTGCATCACCGTGTCGATGATCGCGTCCATCGCGTGGCCCTTCGCCTCCGAAAGCGGCGGGTAGGGCAGGTTGAGGTCGCTCAGCCCGTCCTTGCCGTGCACGTAGTCGGCGGTGAAGAGCTTGGGCCGCACCAGCGGCCGGGCCATGCCCCGGTAGACGGGCGGCGCGTAGGTGCCCGCCACGTCGACGGCGATCAGCGCGTTCTTGACGCACAGGTCGAGCGGCACGTTGCCGCAGACGACGGTGATCGCCTCCACCTTGACCTCGTCCACCGCGCGCAGCGCGGCGATGAGCGCCCAGACGTCGTCCGAGCCGGTATCGGTGTCGATTAGAAGCCTTCTCATAGTGTTCCTCCTTTGTTCTGCCGCTCAGCGCCTGCCGAGCACCTCCCGCTCGTAGCGCTTGACCTCGTCGAGCCACTGCGCGCCGACCGGTTTTTCCTTCGTCATGCAGTAATAGTCCCACACCGCGGAGAAGGGCATCGACTTGGTCTCCTCCCACAGCGCCAGGCGGCTGGTGAAGTCCCCCTCCAGCTCGGCGCGCTTGATCGCGCCGATCGGATCGAGCGCCGCCTTTAGAAGCGCCTTGCGGGTGTTGCGCATCGCGATCGCCCAGCAGGCGATCCGGTTGATCGACGCGTCAAAATAGTCCTGCCCGATGAAGACGCGGTCCTCGTAGCCGTTGTGGATGACCGCGTTCATGATCCGCTGGAGCTCGTCGTCCCACAGCACGACGTGGTCGCTGTCCCAGCGCACCCCCCTGCTCAGGTGGAGCAGGACGCTGTCCAGGAACTGGAGCACCGCGCTGATCTTGTCGCTGATATACTCGGTGGGATGGAAGTGGCCCGCGTCGAGGCAGTAGACCTTGCCGCGCGTGATCGCGTAGCCGAGGGAAAACTCATGGCTGGCGGCGGTGTAGCTCTCCACCCCCATGCCGAACAGCTTGCTCTCGACCGACTCCCGCACATACCGCACGTCGAGCGGGCGCTCAAAGATCCCGTCGAGCGCGGAGACCATCCGCTCCCGCAGCAGCTTGGTGTCGGCCGGGAGATCCTTGTAGCCGTCCGGCATCCAGTAGTTGACCACGCAGGTCTGCCCGAGCCTGCGGCCGAATTCCTCGCCGATCTCCCGGCAGCGCCTGCCGTGCTCGATCCAGAATTCCCGGACGCCCGGGTCTCCGCTCGTCAGCGAGAGGTTGCCGTCCATCCTCGGGTGGGAGAAGAAGGTGGGGTTGAAGTCGAAGCCGAGCCCGCGCTCCTCTCCCCACGAGAGCCAGCCCTCGAACTGCTCCGCCGTGTAGGCGTCGCGGTCGAGCTTTTTGCCGCCGAGCTCGGCGTGGCAGGCATGCAGGCTGAGCTTCACCTTCCCGGGGATGAGGCGCAGCGCCTCGTCGATGTCCGCGCGCAGCTCGTCCGGCGTGGCGGCGCGCCCGGGATAGTTGCCCGTCGCCGCGATGCCGCCGGTCAGCTCGCCGATGCCGTCGAAGCCGATCAGGTCGTCCCCCTGCCAGCTGTGCATCGACACGGGGATCCGGTCGGCCAGCTCGATCGCGCGGTCGACGTCGACGCCCGCCCGGCCGTAGATATCTTTTGCATATTGGTAGCCTTTTACTATGGTTGCTTCGTCCATTGTGACCCTCCTGGTTTCCGGCAGGATTCCCCCGTCCGGAGTGCTGCCCATGCAGCGGATTTTTGCATCCGTGTTTTATTAAAAAATATCGCATAATTTACTAAATATCAAGCGAATGTCAATACATTCTCCTTTTTACACAAAATATTATGCAAAAAACCGGGGATTACCACGATTTATCTGTATGAAATTTCCACCTCTCAGCTAAACTTTAAATAATTTAATAAAATCACTTGTTTTTTTGAACGAATCTGATATAATATAAATAGAATCCACAAAAGTTTTGAACAGAGGAGAGGTGTCCTTGTGAATCTGAAGGAGATCGCCAAAGCGGCAAAGGTATCCCCGTCCACCGTCTCGCTTGTCCTCAACGACAAGGGAGGCGTCAGTCCCAGGACGCGGGAGCACGTTGCCACCCTCCTCTGTGAAAACGGGTACAACATCAACTACCACAAGCCGGAGGTGCAGCAGAAGAGCATCCGGTTTTTGAAGTACAGCCGCCACTCCCACCTCGTCAACGGCAACGCGGGCTTCGTCTCCGCGATCATCGACGCGGTCGAAAAGGAGACCCGCTTGCTCGGCTACAACCTCGTGATGACCGTGTTCGGCGAGAACAACATCAGCGAGGTCTTCGACCTTGTGCGCAACCAGCCGCTCTGCGGCATCATCCTGCTCGCAACCGAGATGGAGGAGGCGGACTACGCCTACCTGCACGACATCCCCGTGCCCATCGTCGTGGTGGACAACTATATGGATTTCCACAGCTTCAACTGCGTGGATATGAACAACACCGAGTCCACCTTCGCCGCCGTGCGGCACCTCGCCGGACTCGGGCATCCGCGCATCGGCTACCTCTATAATAAAATGCCCAGCAGCAACTGCCGCGCGCGCCGCGCGGCTTACGAGGCGGCGCTTCGCAGCCTCGGCATCCCCTACGACCCGGCGCTTGTCTACCCGATGCACCCCACCCTTTCGGGCTCCTATGAGGACACCCTCAACATGCTGCGGCAGGGCGTTTCCTTCCCCTCGGCGCTGGTGGCCACCAACGACAGCATCGCCATCGGCGCGGTCAAAGCGTTCAAGGAATCCGGCATCCGTGTTCCCGGCGACGTCTCCGTCATCGGGTTTGATGATATCCCCTTCTCCGCCATCGCGGACCCGCCGCTCACCACCATGAAGGTCTCCTGCAAGGACATCGGCATGTGGGCGGTGCGGCTGCTCTGCGACCGGATCGATTACCCCGACTCCCCCGTCGCCAAAATCCAGATCGGCGCACAGCTGATCGTGCGGGAGAGCACCGGGCCCTATCGAAAAAATACGACTGATGAATGAGGTTATACTGCCATGATCCAATCCATACGGCCCGTCGGCTCCGACGCCTTCGGGCCTTACGGCAGGGTCGTCGCCGGCTACCGGTTCGACGGCCTGCTTCAGGTACTGCGTGAACACACCCCCAGGCCGTCCGACGGCACGGTCTACGTCGCCTCCGACCCGCGGCTCGAGCGCCTGCCCGTCTTCGGGGAGGTGCAGGCGGGCTTCTTCGGCGGCCTGCCCGCCCAGTTCGGTTACTGCAACGGCGTGAACACCCGGCTCGCCTGCTGTGAATACCACCAGTGCAGCGAGCTGCTCGTCGCGGCGGACGACCTCGTGCTGGTCGTCGGGCCGCGCGGCGGCATTTCGGGCGGCGTCTGCGACACCGCCCGGTTCGAGGCGTTTTCCGTCCCGGCCGGCACGGCGGTCGAGCTCTACGGCACGACGCTCCACTACGCCCCCTGTTCCGCGCGCGCCGGGGAGGGGTTTCGGGCGCTCATCGCGCTCCTGCGGTTCACAAACTTCCCCCTGGCGGCGGGCGGAGACCCCTCGCTCGCGGCGGTCAACAAATGGGTGCTCGCGCATCCCGATTCCCCCGAGGCAAAGCAGGGCGCCCATATCGGACTTTCCGGCGAGATCGTCGACATTGCTCCGCTCATCGCCTGATGATTTCCCCATGTAAAAAGCGGGGGCCGCACCTTCCGGTGCGGCCCCGCTTTTTTATATCCTATTTGTGCTGCCTGCCCGTGTGGTCGATCGTATAGGGCGGCCCGTAGACGAGCTCCCCCACCGGCGCAAAGCGGTAGCCCTGCGCGGCGAGCGTGTCGATGACCCGGCGGAGCGCCTCGGCCGTGTTGGGCTTGCCCGCGTGGAAGAGCATGATGTCCCCCGGCCCGGCGGCGCCCGTCACCCGCGCGGTGATCTCCTCCACCGACAGCCCCTTCCAGTCGAGGCTGTCGTTCGACCATTGGATCACCTCCCAGCCGAGGGCGCGCGCGGTCGAGACGACGAGGTTGTTGTAGGCCCCCGACGGCGCGCGGAAGAGGACCGGCTTCTGCCCGGTGAGCGCCTCGAGCTTGTTTCCCGACGTGTCCAGCTGCTGCGCAATCTCCTCCCGCCCCAGCTTCGTCATGTCGGGGTGGGTGTTGGAGTGGCTGCCCACCTCGTGCCCCGCCGCCGCGATCCGCCTGACCGCGTCCGGGTAGTGGTCGGCCCAGGTGCCGACAACGAAGAAGGTCGCCTTTACGCCGCGCTCGTCGAGCAGCTTCAAAATTTCGTCGATGTCGCTGTCGTCCCACGCGCAGTTGATTCCGAGGGAGAGGACCTTCTCGGGGGTCTCCACCGAATAGATCGGCAGCTCGCGCGGCGCGGCGGACACCCCCATCACATTCCCCGCCACTCCCATCAATATCAGCACCACGATCAGGATGACCAGCAGCGCGAAAAGCGTCTTCCTGGTAAACACGCCGTACATGTCACATCACCTCATGGTATGTTTATGTGCGGCGCGCCGGGTTCATTCAAAAAAAGGGGGTCGCGGCCCGCGGCCGCGCCCCCTTTTTATTATACGATTGCCTCAGCCCTGCATGAGGTAGCTTCCCGCCTCGGAGGCCGCCACCGCGCCGTCCCCGGCGGCGGTGATGATCTGGCGCAGCGCCTTGGTGCGGGTATCCCCCGCCGCGAAGACGCCCGGCAGGTTGGTGCGGGTGTCCTCCCCCGCCGCGATGTAGCCCGCCGGGTCGAGGTCGACCTGTCCCTCGAAGACCTTGTTGTCGGGCACGAGCCCGACCGCGACAAAGACGCCCTGCGCCGGAATCTCCGTCTCCGCGCCCGTCTTGACGTTTTTGACCTTCAGCGCGCCGACAACCTTGCCGCTCTCGTCGGGCAGCACCTCGACCGGCACGGTGTCGTAGTGGATGACGATGTTCTCCCTGCTCAGGAGGGAGTCGACGAGCACCTTGCCCGCCCGGAAGGCGTCCCGCCGGTGGATGAGGTGCACCTCCTCGCAGATGTTCGCGAGGTAGAGCGCGTCCTCCACGGCGGTGTTGCCGCCGCCGATCACCACGGTGGTCTTTCCCTTATAGAAGCCGCCGTCGCAGGTGGCGCAGTAGGAGACGCCCCGCCCGGAGTATTCCTCCTCGCCGGGGACGCCCAGCTTGCGGCGCTTGGCGCCGTTTGCGATGATGACCGCGCCCGCCGTGATCTTCCGGCCCGACTGGGTAACCACCGACTTGACCTTGCCGGTCAGGTCGGCCGAGGCCACGCCGTCGAATTCGACCTGCGCGCCCTGCTCGAGCACCTGGTTATAGAGGTTCATCCCCAGTTCGACCCCGCTGATCTTGCCGACGGCGGGGTAGTTTTCCACCTCGGGGGTGTTGGCCATCTGGCCCCCCGCCACATACTCCTCGAGCACCACGCTGCGGTAGCCCGCGCGCTGCACATAGATCGCGGCGGTCAGTCCCGCCGGGCCCGCGCCGATGATAATTACGTCATAGTCGTTCATAGCAGCCTCCAATAGTATACAAAAACGGTCTTTTTCTTAGTTACAGTCTACTGCAAATCCCCGCAATATGCAACAGTTTCTCTGTGATCTTGTCACATTTTATCGAACAAATCGGCACTATCATTTTGGGCCGTCCTCTGTTATAATATGACACATCATCAGGCTTCTATCCATGAGGAGGGAATTCCATGTTCGGGCTGAAACGCGAGCGGACCCTCTGCGTCGGCGTCGTTGGGCTGGGGCTCATCGGCGGTTCGATGGCAAAGGCGCTCAAAAAATACACCGGGCACCTCGTCTACGGCTGCGACATCGACGAGGGGACCCTTTCGGAGGCGCTCGCGGACGGCGCGATCGACGAGGCCGTCGCGGAAAACGATCTGTCGATGTGCGACCTGGTCTTTTTCGCCCTCTACCCGCAGCAGACGGTCGCCTTCGTGAGGGAGAACATCCGCCAGTTCCGGCCCGGCGCCCTCCTGGTCGACCTGTGCGGCGTCAAGCGGTTCCCCGTGGAAAACCTCACCGATTTCTGCGCGGAAAACGGGCTCTGCTTCATCGGCGGGCATCCGATGGCCGGGCGGGAATGCTGGGGCTTTTCCGGCTCGGACGCCGACCTCTATAAGGGCGCGAGCATGATCCTCACCCCCGGCGAACACGCCCCCGCCCCCGCGCTCGAACTGCTCGAGGGGCTCTTCGCGGACCTCGGCTTCGGCAGCATCACGACCACCACCCCCGCCGCGCACGACAGCATGATCGCCTTCACCTCCCAGCTCGCGCACGTCGTCTCGAGCGCCTACATCAAAAGTCCCCGCGCCCGGGAGCACGAGGGCTTCTCGGCGGGCAGCTACAAGGATCTCACACGGGTGGCGAAGCTCAACCCCCAGATGTGGACCGAGCTCTTTCTGGAGAACGCCGACGACCTCGTGGAGGAGATCGACACGATCACGGCGCACCTTGCGGAATACCGCAAGGCGATCGCGGAAAACGACGCCGAAACACTCTTCCGGCTGCTCGACGACGGCCGCCGCATCAAGGAGGAACTGGACCGATGAAAACAATCCATGTGGCCGCCGGCCGGCCGTATGACATCCGGATCGGCGGCGGGCTGCTCAGGGAGCTTCCCGCGTTCCTGACGGGCATCTGCGGGGAACGCCGTCCCCGCCTCGCGCTCATCACCGACGACCGCGTAAACGCGCTCGCGGACGGCGCGCGCCGTCCCGTCCCCGATTTGCAGGCCGCGCTGGAGGCGGCCGGATACCCCGTCTGCAAATTCGTCTTCCCGAACGGCGAGGTATCCAAGACCCTCGACACCGTCCGGGAGGTCTACGGCTTCCTCTCGGCGAACAGCATCACCCGCACCGACCTCATCCTTGCGGTCGGCGGCGGCGTGGTTGGCGACCTCGCGGGCTTCGCGGCCGCGACCTGGCTGCGCGGCGTCTCCTTCGTGCAGGTCCCGACCACCCTGCTCGCGATGGTCGACTCCTCGGTCGGCGGCAAGACGGGCGTCGACATCCCCGAGGGCAAAAACCTCGTCGGCGCCTTCTGGCAGCCCTCCTTTGTCGCCTGCGACACCGACATGCTCTCCTTCCTGCCCGCCGAGACCTTCGCCGACGGAATGGCAGAGGTGATCAAATACGGCGCGATCCTCGACGAATCCCTCTTCTCCCTGCTCGAAGCGGGCGCGCCCGGGGACCGCCTCCGGGAGATCATCGCCCGCTGCGTCGACCTCAAGCGGCAGGTGGTCGAGGAGGACGAGCGGGACCGGGGCCTGCGGCAGATCCTCAACTTCGGCCATACCTTTGGCCACGCGATCGAAAAGGAGTCGGCCTTCTCCGTCACCCACGGACAGGGGGTCGCCATCGGCATGGCGCTGATGGCGCGCGCCTGCGAGCGCGCGGGGCTCACCCCCGCCGGCACGGCGGACCGGATCGCCCGCTGCTGCGCGCTACACGGCCTGCCCACCCGGACGGACTACCCGCTCGAAATCCTCTGCGCCCACGCGATGGGAGACAAAAAGCGGGCAGGCGACCGCCTCACCCTCGTCACCCTCGAGCGGCTGGGGAAAGCGGCCCTGCATCCGGTCGACGCCGCGGCGCTGCTCGACTTCATGAAGGGCGGTGCGGGAAGATGAGCCGCGCCGTCATCCACCCCGCGGCGCTTTCGGGGACGCTGGCCGCGCCCCCCTCCAAATCTGCGGCCCACCGCGCGCTCATCTGCGCCGCCCTGGCAGACGGGAAAAGCCGCGTCTACCCGCTGGCGGGCTCGGCGGACATGGCGGCCACGGCGCAGTGCTTGTGCGCCATGGGCGCACAAATCGCCCGTGAGGGCGACGCCGCCTTCGTCGAAGGCGGCCGCTGCGCCGCGGGCGCGGAGGTCACGCTCGACTGCGCGGAGAGCGGCTCGACCCTGCGGTTCCTGCTGCCCGTCGCGGCGGCTTACGGCCTGCGCGCCACCTTCGTGGGACGCGGGCGGCTGCCCGAGCGGCCGCTCGGCGCGCTCGCGGATCAGATGAAGGCGCACGGCGTCTCCTTTTCCGCCGGGGCCATGCCCTTTACGATCGGCGGTCGGCTCTCCCCCGGGCGGTACGAGCTGCCGGGCAACGTGAGCTCCCAGTTCGTGACGGGGCTGCTCTTCGCGCTGCCGCTGCTCGACGGGGAGAGTGAAATCGTCCTCACCTCCCCGCTCCAGTCGGCGGGATATGTCGAAATGACCCTGCGCACCCTTCAGGAGTCGGGCGTCGCGGTTACGCCCACGGAAAACGGCTGGCGGGTGCCGGGAAACCAGCGCTTCCGCGCCTTTGACCGCACGGTCGAGGGGGACTGGTCCAACGCCGCCTTCTGGCTCTGCGCCGCCGCGATCGGCGGGACGGTGCGGATTACCGGGCTTTCCAACGACTCCGCGCAGGGGGACCGCACCGTCTACGAAATCCTCGAGCGGTTCGGCGCCGACATCACGCGGGACGCGCACGCCGTCTGCTGCGAGGCCGCGCCTCTGCGCGCCCAGCGGATCGACGCGGGGCAGATTCCCGACCTCGTGCCGGTGCTCGCCGTGACAGCGGCGTTCGCCGAAGGGGACACGGAGATCTATAACGCCGCCCGCCTGCGCATCAAGGAGAGCGACCGGCTCGCGTCGACCGCGGCGCTCCTGCGCGCGCTCGGCGGCTCGGCGGAGGAATACCCCGACCGGCTCGTCGTCCACGGCGGCGGGCTGCGCGGCGGGGATGCGCAGGGTGCGAACGACCACCGCATCGTCATGGCGGCTGCGGTCGCGGCGCTGGGGTGCGGGGAAAAAGTGTGCGTCACCGACGCACATGCAATCAACAAATCCTATCCGGATTTCTTTGACGAACTCAATAAGCTGGGAGGCCGCTGCAATGTCGACATGGGGTAACGATCTGAAAATTTCCATCTTCGGGGAGAGCCACGGCCCGGGCATCGGCGTCGTGATCGACGGGCTGCCGGCGGGGCTTCCCATCGACCGGGAGGAGCTGGCCGCCTTTATGGCGCGGCGCGCGCCCGGCCGGGACAAGGCCTCCACCCCCCGCCGGGAGACCGACCGTCCCGAGTTGCTCTCGGGCGTCCGCGGCGGCGTCACGACCGGCACGCCGCTCGCCGCCCTCATCCGCAACAACGACACCCACTCGTCCGACTACGGCGAGTTCGCCTCCGCCGCGCGGCCGGGCCACGCGGACTACACCGGTTTCCTGCGCTACGCGGGCTGGGGCGACGTGCGCGGCGGCGGGCATTTTTCCGGCAGGCTGACAGCGCCCCTCGTCTTCGCGGGCGGGATCGCAAAGCAGCTGCTCGCGCGGGAGGGCGTCTACGTGGGCGCGCACATCGCGCGGTGCGCCGGCGTCGCGGACGCGGCCTTCGATCCCGTCCGCCTCGACCGGGAGACGCTTTTACGCCCCGGCGCGTCCGCGTTCCCCACCCTCGACGCGGCGGCGGGCGAACGGATGCGGGAGGAGATCGAAGCCGCGCGCATGTCCACCGATTCGGTGGGCGGCGTGGTGGAATGCGGCGTGGTCGGCTTCCCCGCCGGGGTCGGCTCGCCGATGTTCGACGGGCTCGAAAACCGCATCGCTTCGATCGTCTTCGGCATTCCGGCGGTCAAGGGGCTCGAATTTGGCGACGGCTTCGCCGCCGCGGAGCTGCGCGGCAGCGAACACAACGACCCCTTCCGCCTCGCGGACGGGAGGGTCGTCACCGAAACGAACCACGCGGGCGGCATCCTCGGCGGCATCTCGTCGGGCATGCCCATCCTGCTGCGCGCCGCCTTCAAGCCCACCGCGTCGATCGCCAAGCCCCAACGGACGGTCGATTTCCGAGAAAACGCCGAGCGGGAGCTGGTCGTCAAGGGCCGGCACGACCCCTGCGTCGTGGTGCGCGCGGTGCCGGTCGTCGAGGCGGCCGTGTCGCTCGCGCTGGCCGACGCGCTGCTCGGAGCCAGGGGCTACGAGGGCCTCCAGAACCGGAAATGACACCTTTTCCCCCGCCGACGCATAGGATTTGTTGACCGGATTTTTCGCCGGGGCTTGACAACCCGGGCGGATTGTGCTTTAATATTTGTCATAAACCAGAGACGGAGAGATAAAACCGCAGGCGCACGCACAGAGAGCCGGGGCAGGCTGAGAGCCCGGCCGGAACGCGGGGCGGACAAATGGACTCCCGAGGGCGCGATGAAAGGCGAGAGCCGAGTATCCCGCGACGCAGGCCAGCGTTAACCGGCAAAGGGCGTGTTGGCGCTCTGATTGAGTGGATGTGTTTCACGGCGCATCAATCAAGGTGGTACCGCAGGTTTGACACCTGTCCTTGCAAGAGGACGGGTGTTTTTTGTTGCTTTCCGGAAAGCGGCAAAACGGTCAAACCCCCGGCAGGGTCCCACCCCAACATAAAATTTTTCACCAAATTTTATGTGTAAGGAGAAATCATCATGAAAAAGCTGTTTGCAATGCTGCTCACCCTCGCCCTTTCCCTTTCGCTCCTCGCGGGCTGCAGCTCCACCCCGTCGGAATCCGCCGCGCCCTCCGATAACGCCGCCCCCTCCGAGGCGGCCCCCGCCGGAGACGCCGCGCCAGAAAGCGGCAAAAAGCTCCAGATCGGCATCGTGCAGGTCATGGAGCACCCCTCCCTCGACCAGATCCGCACCTCCTTTTTGGATGAGATGGCGCGGCTCGGCTACGGGGACGACAAGGTCGACTACGACTACCAGAACGCCTCGGGCGACACCTCCAACCTCAACACGATCTGTCAGAAGTTCGCGGGCGACCAGAAGGACCTGATCGTCGCGATCGCGACCCCGTCGGCGCAGGCCGCGGCCTCCAACGCGCCGGAAATCCCGCTCGTCTTCTCCGCCGTCACCGACCCGGTCGCCGCCAAGCTGGTGGCCGACCCCGACAAGCCCGACGGCATCATCACCGGAACCTCCGACGCGATCCCGGTCGACCAGGTGTTCGCGCTGATGCAGCAGCTCACCCCCGGCGTCGAGACGGTCGGCATGCTCTATAACCTCGGCGAGGTCAACTCGGTGTCGGTCATCGAGGAGGCCAAGGCCTACTGCGACGCGAATAACCTCAAATACGTCGAGGCGAACGTCACCAACTCGGGCGAGGTCCAGCAGGCGGCGCAGGCGCTCGCCGGCAAATGCCAGGCGCTCTACTCCCCCATCGATAACACCGTCGCCACCGCGATGCCCGCGCTGGCCGAGGTCGCCAAGGCCGCCAAGATCCCCGTCTACGTCGGCGCCGACTCGATGGTCATCGACGGCGGGCTCGCGACGATCGGCGTCAACTACGTCCAGCTCGGCAACCAGACCGCCGCCATGGCCGTTAAAGTGCTCGAGGGCACGCCCGTCTCGGAGATCCCCGTCGAGACGCTCACCAACTTTGCGACCGTCGTCAACACCACCACCGCCGAGGCGATCGGCGTGACCATCCCCGACGACCTTCTCGCCACCGCGCAGGTGGTCGAATAAGCACTGTCCGCGGAATCTGTGATCGTGCGGGGCGAAAGCCCCGCACGGTTTTGCTCGCCCAGGGCGACCCCTCCGCCCCACGCGCGGCAGCCATCTTATCATTCCCCTGCTTCGCGTGATAAGGTGTCGCGGCTCCCAATGATTTTTGCCGACGCGAAGCGGCGGAATGGAGGATCCTTATGACCCTGTTCGCCCTGCAGGGCGCCGTGGAGCTGGGGCTCATCTATGCGCTTGTCGCGCTCGGCCTCTTCGTCTCCTACCGCGTCCTCGATATCCCCGATCTGACGGTCGACGGCAGCTTTACCCTCGGCGCGGCCGTCTCCGCCGTATTCACCGACGCCGCCCACCCCTGTCTCGGCATCCTGTTCGCCGTCGCGGCGGGCTGGTGCGCCGGCATGGTGAGCGCCTTTTTGCAGACCAAGCTGAAAATCCAGCCGATCCTCGCGGGCATCCTCGCGATGACCGGGCTCTATTCCATCAACCTGCGGGTGATGGGCGGGCGTTCGATGGTCTCCCTGCTCCGGGTGGATACCGTCTTCTCCCCCGTCTCCGGCCTCTCCCTCGGCAAGCTGCTCGTCGCGCTCTGCGTCACCCTGCTCGTCTGCCTCTTCCTCGTCCTCTTCTTCCGCACCTCGACGGGGCTGTGCATCCGCGCCACCGGCGACAACGAGACGATGGTGCGTTCCTCTTCGATCAACACCGACCGGATGAAGTTCCTCGGCCTCGGCCTCGCCAACGCCCTCGTCGGGCTTTCGGGCGGGCTGATCGCCCAGTACCAGAACTCCGCCGACATGAATACCGGCGTCGGCATGGTCGTCATCGGGCTTGCCTCCCTCATCATCGGCGAGGCGATCTTCGGCAAGCCCAGCGTCCCCCGCAACATCCTCGCGGTCGTGCTCGGCGCGATCATCTACCGCATCATCTACGCGTTCGTCATGGCGCGCGGCATGGCCGCATCCGACCTCAAGCTGATCTCGGCGGTCATCGTCACGCTGGCGATCTCCTATCCGGTGGTGACGGACCGCTACCGGCTCCATAAACTGATGAAGGAGGCGGCCAAGGATGTTGGAGCTTAGAAAGGTCAGCAAATCCTTCTTCCCCGGCACCCCCAACGAGCGCCGCGCCCTTGTGGACGTCGACCTCACGCTTGCGCCGGGCGACTTTGTCACCATCATCGGCGGCAACGGCGCGGGCAAGTCCACCCTCTTCAACGCGGTCGCCGGGAACTTCCTTATCGACGCGGGCAACATCCTGCTCGACGGCAAAAACATCACCTTCCTGCGGGACTACAAGCGCGCGCGGCAGATCGGACGTCTCTTCCAGGACCCGCTGGCGGGCACCGCGCCCAACATGACGATCGAGGAAAACCTCGCGATGGCCTACCTGCGCGGCATCAAGAAGGGGGTGAGCCTCGGCCTCAACAAGAAGGACGAGGAATTCTTCCGTGAAAAGCTCTCCGAGCTGGGACTCGGGCTGGAGGACCGGCTCAAAACCAAGATGGGCCTGCTCTCGGGCGGCCAGCGGCAGGCGGTGACGCTCATGATGGCGACGATCGTGCCGCCCAAGCTGCTGCTGCTCGACGAGCACACGGCGGCGCTCGACCCGGGCACCGCCGAGTAGGTCTCCGAGCTCACCCGAAAAATCGTCGAGCGGGACCACATCGCGACGATGATGATCACCCACAACATGCAGCAGTCGCTCGAGATGGGCAACCGCACGATCATGATGGACGAGGGACGCATCGTCCTCGACCTCAAGGGGGAGGAGCGCGCCGGCATGACGGTCGACGGGCTGCTCGCGCTTTTCCGGGCCCACAGCGAAAAAGAGGGGGACAACGACCGCCTCCTGCTCTCCTGACCGCATTCGCCCGGACAAATGATCAGAATAAAAAACAACCGCCCGGTGGGCGGTTGTTTTTTTATGTAGGTCAGCCGGCGGGCGGGTCCCCGGGCGTGCCGGAGCTCTGCGAGGCGGCGGGCGGCGTCTGCGTGCGCGCGTGCTCCTCGAGCGCGTCCCGGACGGCGCCGCGCAGGACGCGGTAGAGCCAGTCCCCCGAGGCGGGGTCCATCCGCGCGTCCCGGATGCCATTTTTGACCGCGGTTTTGATGATGAGGTACATGATCCACAGAACGAGCGCATAGAGGCCGACGGCCAGGAGCATCGGGAACAACAACGTGAAGAAACTCATCGGATTCTCCTTTCCGGTGTGCGGTCAGAGCTCCCCGATCGCCGCGTCGAAGCGCGGGACAAGCCCCAGGCGGTCGGGGCCGAGGTGCACCTGAAACTGGTAGATGTCGTGCCCGGGGAAGTGGTTCGCCTCGATCATGACGGGGCGCTCCTCCGTAATTGCCACGTCCCAGCCGATATAGCCGAGCTCGGGGATGTGCAGCGCCGCCTTTTTGACCAGGTCGACCGCCTCGCGGTACATCGGGATTTCGCAACCGATCAGGTCGACGCCCGTCATCGGATGCTGGAAATACGCCTTGCCGTCCTTGTCGGCGCCGGGGGTGCAGATTTTACCCGTCTCTTCGTCCACCAGCACCGCCATGCCGCCGCTGTTGAGGTTGTCGACCCGCTTGCCGTTGCCGATGCGCATGCTCGAGAAGACGAGGCGCACCTTCCCGCCGCGGCTGATCGTCACGAGGCGCAGGGTGTTGACCGACAGCGGATAGATGCGGCTGATGTCCGGGTGCTGGACGATGAACTCCTCGACGAGGTACTGCTTGCCCTCCCGGAGCATATCGTAGAGCCCGACGATCCGCGTGCCCGTCTCGATGAATTCGATGCCGCGCCCGCAGGTGCCGTCAAGCGGCTTTGCGACGACGCGGGGATGCTCCTCGCAGAACTGCTCGAACCCGGCGCGGTCGACCTCCCGCAGGTCGATCCAGTCACGCCCGTGGAAGCCGTCGAACCGCTTGAGGAACTCAACCTTGTCCTCGAGCAGGTGCCAGTGCTCGCGGGGGTTTAAAAGGCGCACATATTCGTTGTTTTTGCCGCGCGTGATGTAGGTCTTCCGCTGGTCGGCGGTGAGGTGATAGAATTCGAACACGAGGTAGTCCATATAGCCCGCCTGGTACTTGAAGCCGCAGGCGGCCATATCCACGAGGGTGGGCAGCACGCCCCTGCCCGTACGTTCCTTTACGGTGCGCGCGGTGTCCAGCATCGCGCCGAAATTCATTCCCGCGATGCGCTTTGCCACATATTTGAGATTCGGCATGGCCTCACACGTCCCTTCCCTTGCCGGGCTGCATACTGGGGCAGCGGCCCCGCCCGCCGGCGGCGGGCACGGAGTCCGCTCACGGCGCGCCAGGCCGCGCCAATTAGAAAGTGTGCTAATGATACCACAAAAACCGTCATTTTTCAACAGGCGGTTTTCCTTGCAGTAAAATGAAAGTCGCCGCGCACTGTTTGTTTGCAGGCGATTCCCGCCAACAAATTACGAATGAATGAGGTAACTATGAAAAAATTATTGACGCTTTTACTCGCCCTCACCACCGCCGTCTCCCTCGCGGCCTGCGGCGCGCCAGAAGCGCCCGCCGAGCCGAGCGAGCCGGCGCCGTCCGCTTCCGAACCCGCGGAGGAGTCCTCGAAGCCGGAGGAAAATGAAGCGGAACCCGCCGCCATGCCCGGGCAGGAGCGCCTCTCCGTGGCGGACGCCTCCCGCTTCCTCGGCACCGTCGAGGACTTCGCGGTGGATGACGCGGGACAGACCGTCCTGCTGATGCGCCGCGCCACCGGCTCCGACCTGCCGCGGGAGCTGAAGGTGACCCTTACGGAGGACACCAATTACAGCTTTGACAGCGCTCAGCTGGGCAACGGCGCGTTCCTCGAGGTCTATTACGGCGGGGAGCCGGACGAGACGGGCGCGGTGGACGCCATCGCGGTCAACGACCTGATCTCGGAGGACCTCGTCGTCTACAACGGCACGCTCGTCGAAATCACCACCGACCCTGAAAAGGAAGAGGGCTGTTCCCTGCTGCTCGACCCGCTGACGGAAGACGGGATGCAGTATGTCTTCCACGTTGACGAAAGCACCCAGTTTTACCTCGACTTTGCCTCCCTCAAGGCGGGCGACAAGCTGCATGTGATCCACAGCCCCGCTTCGACCCGCAGCCTGCCGCCTCAGAGCGCCGCGTGGGAGATCTTCCCCTACACCGAGCCCGAGGCGGGCGAGCTGCCCGCGCCCGCGGCGGAAGCCCCGGCGGACGGCGGAGACGCGCTCGTCGAGGCGCCGCTCGGCTCCCCTGAAAATCCCATCGCGTCCGAGCCCGCCGCGGAATAATCCATCCCAGAGCGCCCGGCAGGCGCGCGGAGCGGCCGCCGTTTTTGGCGGCCGCTTCGGTTTTTATACGGATACAGCCGGTATTAGCATTTCTGTCCGCGCGCCGATTATACCGCGTGCCAGCGTCTGGCAGGCGGGTTTCCTGATTTTGGCCGGGCCTTCCGGCCGGTGCGCGTCATTGACTTGCAGATGCCAAAATGGTATAATTTTTTTATTGCAAAGCAATAAAAAAATTGGCCATGCGGCCCGTCCTCGGGCCGCGGCCATAAAATGCGCATGTACCCGCTTCGCGGGTACATGCGCAAAAAATAGCCGCCCCGGCAAGACTGTATAGTTCCATATCATCCTTGATCGGGCGGCTATTTTTTATTGTGAACCAAAATTCGCGCGGGAAAACCGTCAAATATCGGAGGCTTACTGATGAAAAAAGTCGTTTCCCTGCTCCTTGTTTCGGCGCTGCTGATCGGCGCGCTCTCCGCCTGCAAACGGAACGAACCCGAGCCGGAGCCCGCTCCGCCCGAGCCCGTGACGCCGACCTACGACTACCAGGACGGGGAATACGCCGTCTCCTACGCCGTCCCCGCGCTCGACCGCACGCTCGACTACCTGACCATCTCGATCAAAAACGACGAGATCACGATCGTCGAGGCGGGCTGCAAGGAGGACGTTTCGCTGCCCGCCCCGTCGGAGGAAACCTCCGGGGACGCGGCCTCCGCTCCCACGGAACCGGCCGCGCCGTCGGAACCGGCGTCCTCCGAAGCCGCCCCCGCCGGGGAATCGGAGTACGAGGCCAAGGCCAACGCCCAGATGAAGGACATCGTCGCCGAATATGAAGCGGTGGAGGGCGATCTCGAACGGATGGAGCCGGTCGAGGGCGCGGAGGAACACACCTACCGGTTCATGCGCATGATGCGCACCGCGCTCAAATTCGCCAAAGCGGGCGACCATACCCCCGTCGAGCTCGGCAAATATGAGGACGGCAGCTATGAGGCGGTCATGCCCTCCTTCAGCGCGAGCGGCTGGAAGGATTACGTCCGCCTCACCGTCAAGGACGGCCTGATCACAGACATCGATTTTAACGCCCAGAAGGAATCGAACCCCTCCGTCCTCATCACCGACGATCCCGACCTCAACAAGGAGGGCGCGACCGACTCCCCCTCCGTCTACTACCCGGCGATCGCCAAGGCGTTCACCGACTCGAATGAAAATCTCGACAGTCTCTCCGTCCCGACGGGCGGCGCGGCGGCCGCGAAATCCTTCCAAAAGCTGATGAAGCCGCTGCTGGCCAGCATGATTTCAGGCGGCGGCACCCAAGTCACCGCCCCGCGCTATGTCGACGGCACCTACAAGGCGCAGATGAAGGAGTTTGACGAGCACGGCTGGAAGGACTACGTCGTCGTCCAGATCCGCAATGACAAGGTCTCGGTTAAGGAGTTCGACGCGGTCTCCAAGGAGGATGAGAACAAACTCAAATCGCAGGACGCGGAAATGGCCGCGCAGATGGAGGAAAAGACCGGCACCGGCCCCGAGGCATATACCAAGGAGCTGCGCTCCAACCTGGACGCCGCCGGCGGCGACCCGGTCGAGATGGACACCGTCGCGGGCGCGACCGTCTCCTCCAACAACTTCCGCCTGCTGGTCGGACAGATCCTGGCCACCGCCGCCGTGAACGGCGACACCGAGAAAACCCTCGAGGTCGAGTCCTTCCCCGCCGATCTCGGCCCCGCCGAAGAGGAGGCGTCCTCCTCTTCGGAAGCCGCCGCGTAAATTACAAGGCAACGGAAAAAGCCGCCCCTGCGGGGCGGCTTTTTTGATGGGGCGCGGCGCGAATCCGGGGACGGAGCGGCGGAGCCGCGCTTCGCGCGGGCGGCGGTCCTTCGGACCGGCGCAATCACGTCCCGCCTCCGGCGGGGCGCGATTCTCCGCCGCCCGCCCCGCGCGAAAACGCCGCCGGTTTCCCGGCGGCGTTTGTATCTCTCTCAGAGGTCGAAGGCATCGTGGATGGCGCTGACGGCGCGTTCG